>CAZKER010000310.1:0-16446 GCA_964551845.1 uncultured Cyanobium sp. | reverse complement strand
GCCTGGCGGGCGGTTTCGCCTAAGGCGGCGCTGCTGGCCTCACGCCCCTCACGCCCCTGGCGCAGCCTCCTGATGATGCGCTTCACCTCGTTCTGCCCCTGACGGATCGAGCGCTCCAGTTGCTGGCGCCGCTGTTCCTGCAACTCGGCGCTCTGCTGGGTCTGCTGTTGCCAGCGCAACAGCAGCTCCTCATGCAACAGCTCGGTGCGGGCCAGCAGGGCGGCGGCCTCCTCGGCGGCTTCCTGCTGGCGTTGGCGCTGATTTTCCAGGCCGGCGATCACCTGATTCACCTCGCCCTCCCCGAGGGGCTCAAGCTGGGCGGCAGCGAGCTCCAGCACCTTCTCCCCCAGCCCCAGCCGGCGGGCAATCGCCAGGGCGTTGCTGCGGCCCGGGATGCCCCACTGCAGCCGGTAGGTGGGCGAGAGGGTGTCTACGTCAAAGGCCACTGAAGCGTTCTCGAAACGTGGATCGGCGTATTTGAGGGCCTTGAGCTCACCGAAGTGGGTCGTGGCGATCGTGAGCCGGGCCCGCTCGGCCAGGTGCTTGAGCAGGGCCGTGGCCAGGGCCGAACCCTCGAGGGGATCGGTGCCGGCTCCCACCTCATCGAGCAGCACTAGGGCCGCCCCAGCTACTGGACCTTCCCCAGCCGCAGCGGGCAGGGCTTCGAGGATGCGGGCGATGCGGCGGATGTGGCCGCTGAAGGTGGATAGGTTCTGCTGCAGCGATTGCTCATCGCCGATGTCGGCAAGCACCTGGGCGCACCAGGGCAGGCGGGGCGTGCCGCTGCAGGGCAGAAACAAGCCAGCCCGGGCCATAAGAGCCGCCAAGCCGACGCTTTTGAGGGTCACGGTTTTGCCCCCGGTGTTGGGGCCCGTGATCGCAACCACTCGCAGCTCCGCTGCCACCAGCAAGCTCACAGGCACCACCGCATGGCCGCCCTGACGCCGCTGCTGCCAAAGCAGCAGGGGATGGCGCAGCTCACGCAGCTCGAAGGGGGCGCTGGGGTCGTCTACCAGCTCCGGGCGCACCGCCCCCAACCATTGGGCGTAGCGCGCCCGGGCTACGCCCGCATCCAGTCGCACCAAAACCTGCTGGAGTGCTGCCAGAGCTTCGGCCTCCTCACCCACCTGGGCGCTCAGGGCCGTCAGCACGGCCCGCTCCAGTTCCCGCTCGCGCCCCTCCAGGTCGCGAATGCGATTGCCCAGGGCAATCACCGCCTGGGGTTCGATAAAAACCGTTTGTCCCGAAGCCGAGCTGTCGTGCACCAAGCCCGGCAGCTGAGCGGCAGCGCCGGCCTTGACAGCGAGCACGGGACGGCCGTTGCGCTCGGAGATCACCGTGTCCTGGAGCATGGCGGCGCAGCGGCGCATCAGCTCCTGCAGTCGCTCACGCCTGTCTGACCGTGCCCCAAGCAGCTGACGCCGCAATCCCTCAAGGGGCGGACTGGCCCTATCCGCCACCCGGCCGCCCTCTTCAAGGCAGAAATGCAACCGCTGCTCCAGCTCCGGCAGAGTCCGCAGCTCAGCTACCAGGGCCGTGCAGGCCGGCCGCAACTGGGGATCATCAACCTGGCGCCGCAGCCGGCGGGCCGCAGCCAGGGTGGCGGCCAGGGCCAGCAACTCCTCGCCCATACCCGTGCCGCCCTTGGCGCAGAGAGCAACCAGCGCCGCGATATCGGCGACTCCCTGAAAACTCAGCCCCCCCTCTAGCAACCCATCGAGGCCAAGCAGCTCGGTGGTTTCAGCTAGAAGAGTGCGGCTGGCAGCGAGGGAAACGGGCAGGTAAAGCTCCTGGCAGGCAGCTCTGCCCGGTGCTGTGCTGGCAAAACTGGCCAGCTGCTCAGCCAGCCGCGGCCACTCGAGCAGCTCCAGGGCCTCCTGCTGAATTGTCGCCAATGGCGCGGTGACGTCGCTCACCCGGGCAGGTTGGAAGGGATGCCGCCTGGGGGCTCGTAAAGCATCTCGAGCCAGTTGCCTTCCGGGTCCTGGAGGTAGAAGCTGGCCGTACCGTCGCGGTGGCTATGCACCGGGCCGCAGGAGCGACCTGCCGCCACAAGCTGGGCGTGCACCGCATCCACCTCAGTGCGATCGCGGAAATGAAAGGCAAAGTGAGGGCCAGCGGCCTTGTAACTAGGGCTGAGCAGGGCCAAGCCCGTGCCTGTCCCAGGCCACTCCAAATAGGCCCAATCGGGGGCATCCCAGCAGAGCTGCAGGCCTAAAGAGATATAAAAAGCCTTAGCCCGCTCCATGTCCTCCACCCGCAGTGCCACATGGCCAAGGTGATGGACAGGAGCACGTTGATGAACAGCAGCAAGGGTCATAGCAACTGAACCGGATGAGTTCATTGTGGGTTACAGAACCGGATCCTGAGGATCTGATCGAGCTTCACCACCAACAACAGCCAGGCGGTGCCCGCCAATGTGAGTAGGGGGTAGGCGAGCGTGGGATTAGGAATTATGAAGGGAAGCAGGGCCAAGCCGAAGGCTGGAGCACAGCGAAGGCGAACCAACCTCAGCAGCAGAGCAGTAACCAAAACAGCCAGGAAAGCGGCCAGCGGACTCACCCCCAGAGCCAGCACTAATGAAACTCCAGCAACCGCCGCTCCACCGGTAACCGCCAGCACCGATAAGGAGCGGCCTTGCCAGGGACATTCGTCAGCATGGGCCAACATCTCCCAGGCAATCACCAGCAGAGGGGGATACAAAACCAAGTTGGAGCCCAGCAACTGGACCATTGCCAGAGCTCCCAGCAAGAAAACAGCCAACGGCAGCAGCCAGGGAACCCTTCCTAACCATGGGTTAGGGGCAACCAAAGTTGGAATAGTTGCCACCAAGGGGGAAACTTGAGCCCGAGCTGGCAGTGGCATCAAGTGAGCCCGAAGCATGACGATTAGGGCCAGACCACCTGTGCCCACCAGAATCGCCAACGGGTACAACCAGCTCGTAATTCCCAGCACTAGGGGCAATACACCGGCTGAAATTGCGGGAATAACCGGCGAGCGCAGAGCCCGGATGACCAGCAAACAGATCGCCAGATCCAATATCACCGCGATGGGGCCATAGGGCAGGGTGCGGGTGAGCAGCACTCCCGGCACAGCGGTGAACACCGGTGTCAGGACTAGGAGCTTGGGGGAACGGGCCCAGCTGCTGAGGGGATCAGCAAACACAACAGAGGCAAGTGCCCCCAGCTCTGGGAACAGCAAATAGCTGATGTCACTGGCCCTGGCCAGAGCGGTCATCAAAGCGATGTAAGTAGCTGTGGCCAGATAAGGCCAAATCCAAGAATATTGGGATTTGATCAAATCACCCCTGGCGCAGCCACTCAGCGGCATCACAAGCATGATAAGTGAGGATCAGATCCGCACCGGCACGCTTGAAGCAGAGCAGGGTTTCCAGCACCACGGCCCGTTCATCGATCCAACCTTTTTCAGCGGCTGCTTTCACCATTGCGTATTCACCACTTACGTTGTAAGCCGCAATCGGCAGTTCGGTCTCGCCGCGCAGGCGATAAATGATATCCAAGTAGGCCAAGCCAGGCTTCACCATCAAGATGTCGGAGCCTTCCTGCTCATCCAGCAGGGCCTCAGTGAGGGCTTCGCGGCCGTTAGCCGGATCCATCTGATAGGTAGTTTTATCATTGGGGATCGGCTTGCCGGCGCCCACCCGGGGAGCTGAATCAAGGGCTTCGCGGAAGGGGCCGTAATAGGCAGAGGCGTACTTGGCTGTATAGCTGATGATGCCGATGTGCTCAAATCCCTCCTCATCTAGGGCTTCGCGGATAGCCCCCACGCGCCCATCCATCATGTCGCTGGGGCCGATCAGATCCGCCCCAGCCCGAGCTTGGGCCACGGCCTGGCGGCAGAGGATCGCCACCGTTTCATCGTTGAGCACCACCCCTTCTTCGCTAACGATGCCGTCATGGCCGTCGCAGGAGTAGGGATCGAGGGCGACGTCCGTCATGATCGCCATGCCGGGATGCACCTCCTTGAGCCGGCGAATAGCGCGGGGAATCAAACCGCCTTCGTTGAAGCATTCGGCGCCATCTTCGGTTTTAAGGCCGTCGGACACCTTGGGAAACAACACCACGCAGCGGATGCCCAGCTGCCAAGCGCGGCCCACCTCCTGCACCAAGCCTTCGAGGCTCCAGCGCATAGCGCCGGGCATGGCACCGATTGGCTCGTTGGTGGCACCTTCGTGCACAAAGAGCGGATAAATAAAGTCGGCGGCACTTAGGTGATGCTCCCGCACCATTGCCCGCAGAGCCGGGGTGCGGCGCAATCGACGGGGGCGGTAAGTGAGCTCCATGACGGCGGCCTAGCTGGCGCGGATCCTAGAGACGGGCCGACTGAATCCAACCTGCCCGAGGATCGGCGCTGCGGGCGGCGCGCAACTGCTCCAGCAGCTGGCGTTCCTCGGCGCTGAGCTGATCGGGCAACTTGAGCACCGGGGTAAGCAGCAGGTCGCCGCGGCCGTCCTTTAAGGGCCAACCCTTGCCCTTGAGCCGCAGGCTGCGGCCAAGGGGCATGCCAGGGGGCACCTGCACGGAGGCCTCGCCATCGGGGGTCGCCACCAGCACATCACCGCCGAGGGCAAATTCATCGAGGCTGAGGGGCAACTCGGCCCGCAGCTGGTCGCCATCGAGCTTCCACACCGGATGGTCCTGCAGCTGCAGGTTGAGGTAGAGGTCGCCGCGGCGGCCGGTGCCGGGCTGCAGGTTGCCCTTGCCCTTGAGCCTCAAGCGGCTGCCGTGTTTCACACCGGGCGGGATGCGCACCTGCACCCGCTCGTCGTTGACTGCCAAGGTGCGCTCGGAGCCGCGGAAAGCATCGGCAAAGGAGAGACTGATGCTGGCCTCGGCATCGAGATTGATCGGGGCGCCACGGCCCCCGCCGGGCATGCCCCCAGCAAAGCCGCCAGGAAAGCCTGAACTGAAACCAAAACCGCCCGGGGCACCACCGGGGGAAGGGCCGCCAAAACGCCCCAGCAGGTCGTTGATGAAGTCGTCGAAGTTGCCGTAGCGACCGAAATCAACGTCAACGCCTCCACTGGACGAGCCACCGCCCGCCTGGCTCCAGTACTGACCAAATTGCTCGTAGCGACGGCGTTTATCCGGATCGGAGAGCACCTCGTAGGCCTCGCTCACCTCCTTGAACTTGGCCTCAGCCCCCGCGTCACCGGGGTTCACATCCGGGTGGTACTGGCGGGCCAGCTTGCGAAAGGCGCGCTTGATGGCGTCTGCATCAGCACCACGCTCCACACCGAGCACGCTGAAGTAATCGCGGTAGCCGTTCGCGCTCATCGACCCCTAAACCACCGCATCAATCCAGTGTCTCAGCTGCGAGGGGCATTCGCTGCGCCCAGGAAGGGCGGAAGGCCGAACGCGGCAGCAGCGCCATCGGCTGTGGTTATGCCCACAGAGGCGGGGAAAACCAAGCAGCCGCCCTAATCTCGGCCCCTGACCATGAAAGCCGATGCACCAATTTGGCTCCCTCCGCTCCGGGCTGCTGATTGCCCTGAGCACCGTGCTGGTCGGCTTCTCAGCCACAGCCAGCGCCGGCAGCGGAATCAACGCCCCTGGCAACTCCACCACTCCCACCTTGGGAGAGCCGCTTTCTGTTTCGACCCCGGAGCAGGAAGCGCTCAGCGCCCACCTCCGCGCCAAGGGAGCTGTCTTTTACGGAGCCTGGTGGTGCCCGGCCTGTTTCCAACAAAAAAATCTGTTCGGCAAGAAAGGGGGCAATTCCCTGCCCTACGTGGAATGCGACAAAACTGACGATGGACGCAGTCGCTGCAAGGCCGCCCAGATCCTGGCCTTCCCCACCTGGGAACTGGCCGGCAAGGAGCGCCTCGAAGGAGTGCAAACCATTGAGGAGCTCAAAGTGTGGAGCAACTTTCCTGGAGCTGCCAAGCCAGGCCAGCCTTGATTCCTCAGAACAATCCTGGGCTTCTTGGCTGCGAATCAGGCACAAGACCGCCGGGCGGCGGACTGAACCTGAACCGCTGCTGCTCCCAGGCTGCCAACAGCGCAGCCAAGGCCACCAGCGCAACCAAGCCAATACGCAAAGACAGGCCCGGGCGCTTTGATCTGGAGCGCTGCTGACGCCGGGGCGCTTTGGCTGCCCCCAACGGCCTGGCGCAACGGCCACAAACCAGGCGTCCAGCCAAGCTGCGATCCGCCTTAACCGACCAACTGCCGCAGTGGGGACAGGCCATCGCTCCGGCGAGCTGCAATGGGAAGGCCCCTTCCAGGGCCCATGGGTCATTTGGGTGATAAGGCTGACCTCACCCCATCTCCCTTACAGGGTCAGGCAGCCACAGGGGCGGTCTGACGGGAGAAACGAACGATGTTGTTCGCTGTTACGTGTTTGCTCTTACCGAGCAGGCTTCAGTCACCCTCCTTATACCCCGTCGAAACCATTGCAGCCCCGGGACGTGCCCGGATCCCGGCAAGCAGCCAGGACGAAGAAGGCGAATGGAGCTGAGCGGAATCGAACCGCTGTCCGAAGCACCGGTGTGAGCCACCTAGTCAGGTCGAAACCTGACTGGTTCATTGTGGCAGCAAGCCAGGGCTTGAGCAGGGGTGGGCATCACCGAACCAAACAGCACATCAATCAGCGGGATAGCGGTGGTGCCACCGGGTCTCGAGGAAGCTGCGGCTACCGAGCTCACGGCCTTGGGCTGCAAAGCCGTTTCATGCCTACGCCGGGCCGTGCGCTTCCAAACAGACCTGGCCGGCTACTACCGGCTGCACCTGCAAGCCCGCCTGCCCTTCCGGCTGCTGTTGGAACTGGCTCAATTTCCCTGCCGCAGCAAAGACGAGCTCTACGACGGTGTGCAGCGAGCCGTCGACTGGAGCCGCTGGCTGCCCCCTGGCGCCACCTTCCGGGTAGATGCCACCGGCACCGCCCCTGGCCTCAATCACAGTCACTACAGCTCCCTGCAGGTCAAAAACGCCCTGGTGGATCTGCAGCGCCAGCAGTGGGGCGCACGCTCCTCCGTTGACCTGGATGATCCCGACCTCTCCATCCACCTGCACCTAGGCGGCGGCGAAGCAGCCCTGAGCCTCGATGGCAGCGGCGGCAGCTTGCACCGCCGCGGCTACAGGGCCGCGATGGGCCTAGCCCCGCTCAAGGAAAACCTCGCCGCCGGCCTGATCGCACTCACCGGCTGGGATGGCTCGGTGCCCCTGGCCGACCCCCTTTGCGGCTCCGGCACCCTGCTGATTGAGGCGGCCTGCATGGCCCTAGGCCGGGCGCCGGGCCTGGAGCGCCACTTCGCCCTAGAGCGCTGGCCCAACTTCGACTCCCAGCTCTGGCAGCAAGAGCGGCAAATAGCCACCACCCTGGCCCGCGAGACGCTCCCCGGCGCCGGCGGAGAAGCCCTGGCGCCGATCGTTGGCATGGAACAGGATCCGGGCGTGCTTGATCAAGCCCACAGCAACGCTGAAGCTGCTGGGGTGGCCGAGGCCCTGGAACTGCGACTGGGCGACTGCCGCGACTTCATGCCTCCGCCAGGGCCCGGCATCCTGGTGTGCAACCCGCCCTATGGCGAGCGCATCGGCGAGCGTGATGGTCTGGAGCCTCTCTACGCCGACCTAGGCCGCATGGTGAAGGAGCGTTGCGGCGGCTGGAGCCTGTGGCTGCTCAGCGGCAACCCGCAGCTCACCGGCGCCCTCAAAATGAAGGCCAGCCGGCGCATCCCGATCAGCAACGGCGGCATCGACTGCCGCTGGCTGCACTACGAGGTGCGCTAACGGCCCAAGATTGCTCGGGTGGTCTTGGTGAGGCCTGCGGTGGTTTCCGGCAGGTAGGGGCCTTTGAGCAGGTGGCCGCCCACCCGCAGGAACAAACCGGCCAGCACCAGGTTCAGTGCCGCCACAGCCAGGGCGGCATGAATCCAACTGAGCCCCTGCAGCTGGTGCAGCCCCAGCAGCAGCGCCAGCTCCGCTCCGATCAAGGCCAGCAGCATTAGGGCCAGGCCGCCGCTAATCAGCAGAGCCCCACTGATCAAGCGCCGCTTCTCCCGGTTTACCTCCTGCAGAGCGATTCGCACATGCAGATCCATCACCGAGGCCATCAGGGCACCAACCCGGCCAGCCGCCACCCGAGCCGGGCCGGGCGAGATCGGATCCGTCATGACGAACGCCGGCCCGAGGCGAGCAGCAGACCGAGCAGCACCCCGACGCCGGTGGCAATGCCGATCGCCATCAGTGGTCGCTCCCGTACCGGCTTTTCAATACGGGGCCTCAGGGTGGTGTTCAGCTCATCGAGCAGGTTTTCCAGCTGGGCCTCCAAGGGCGCCAGGTTGTCTGCCAAGCGGCTGGTTTGGTCCCCGGCCACCTCGAGGAGATCGAGTAACTGGTCCTTCACCACACTGGCGGTGCGGCCGGTCTGGCTGGAAATCACCTCAACCACTTCATCAAAACTGCCCCGGGTGGCCTCCAGGGTCTGGCGGGCAACGGCCGGCCACTCACGCTGAATGGTTGGAATCAGGGCTTCAAAACGGTCGCGGAAGCCCTCTGGGCTGGCGGCGCGAGGAGGCGTTTCGGCGTTCATGGCGATGGGGGCGACAACCCAGCTCAAGCCACAAGGTAAGGAGGGGGTTGAGCTTTCGAAAGCCTCCGCTACATTTCTGCTGCTCGGCGCACGGGCCTGTTGGTTCACATCAATCAGGTCGAGCTCACCCACTTCAAGTCCTTTGGCGGCTCGATCACGATCCCGCTTGAAGAAGGTTTCACGGTGGTCACCGGTCCCAACGGCTCCGGGAAAAGCAACATTCTTGATGGGGTGCTGTTCTGCTTAGGCCTGGCCAGCAGCCGCGGCATGCGGGCAGATCGCCTGCCCGATCTGATCAACAGCTCCATGCTGCGCGAGGGCAAAGCCGCCGAAACCTCGGTGAGCGTGCGCTTTGACCTCAGCGAGTGGCAACCCGACGGCGCCGAAGCCGGCCTAGAGGCCCCCGAGGACGGGCCCTGGATCAAGCCAGGCCAACAGGAGTGGACCGTGAGCCGGCGCCTACGGGTGGCCCCCGGCGGCACCTACGCCAGCAGCTTCAGCGCCGATGGCGTGAGCTGCAACCTGCAGCAGCTCCAGAGTCAGCTGCGGCGCCTACGGGTGGATCCCGAGGGCAGCAATGTGGTGATGCAGGGGGACGTGACGCGGATCGTCTCGATGAGCGCCCGGGACCGCCGCGGCATCATCGATGAGCTGGCCGGGGTGGCCTTGTTCGATAGCCGCATCGAGCAGAGCCGCGGCAAGCTTGACGAGGTTCAGGAGCGCCAGGAGCGCTGCTCGATCGTGCAGCAGGAGCTGCTCAGCTCCCGCCACAAGCTCGAGCGCGACTGCGCCAAAGCCCGCACCTATCAAGACCTGCGCCATCGCCACCACAGCGGCCGCCTGCAGGAGCAAGTGCTTGTTTTCGAGGCAGCCCAGGCAAACCAGGCTGCCCTGCTGCAACGCCGCGCCGCCCTCGCCAGTCAGCAACAGGCTGAACGCGAAGCGATCAGCGAGGGCGAAACGGGGCTAGCTGCCGCCGCCACGCTGCTCGAGCAGCTCCAGGCCGAGGTCAAGGCCCTCGGGGAAGACCAGCTGATCGCCGTGCAGGCCGAGCTGGCCGGTCTGGAGGCCAGTGGCCGCGAACTGGCCCGCCAGGCCGACAAACACCAGCTCGATGCCGAAGCCCTGCAGCGCCAGCGCCATGAACTGGCCCGCACGCAGGGCGAGCTGCGCCAGCAACAGCAGGCCCTCGAGGCCAATTCCGACCAGGCCGCTCTCGATGACGCTGAAGCCGGCTGCCGCAATGCCGAAGCCGCCGTGGAGCTATCGCGCCGCCGGCTCGGCGAGGTAGCGGGGCGCTCCGGCAGCTGGCTTGAGGAGCAGAAACAGCGCAGCCGCGCCCGCCAGCAGCTGGGCGAGCAGATCAGCCCCCTGGAAGCCGAGCGGCAGCAATTGCAGGAGCGGCTGCGGCAGCACCAGGAGCGACTGGCCGAGCTCGGCGCCGAAGAGCAGCAGGAAGGGGCCAGCCATCGCAGTGCCAAGCAGCAACTGCAGGCCACCGAAAGCACCTGGCAGCAAGTGCTGGAGGCCACCCGCCAGGAGCAGCAGCAGGTGCAGGAGCTGGCAGAAGCCCTAGCCCTGCAGCAGCGCACCCGCAGCCGGCTGGAGCAGGAGCAAACCCAGCTAGAACGCGAGATCGCCCGACTGGACAGCCGCCGCGAAACCCTGCAGGAAAGTCGCGGCACTGGCGCCCTGCGGGTGCTGCTGGAGGCGGGCCTGGACGGCATCCACGGGCCGGTGGCCCAGCTCGGCGAAGTGGAGGAGCGGGTACGCCTAGCCCTGGAAGTGGCAGCCGGCGGCCGCCTGGGCCAGGTGGTGGTCGACGACGATCGCATCGCCGCCCGGGCGATCGAGCTGCTCAAAAGCCGCCGGGCCGGCCGGCTCACCTTCCTGCCGCTCAACAAGATTCGGGGGGGCTCCAGTGGCAGCGGCGGAGCAGCCCTGCAACGCGGTGGCGCAACGGGCGGCGCGGGCAGAGGTGGCCCTGCAAGCGGTGGGCTGGTGGGCAAGGCCGTGGATCTGGTGGGCTACGAGGCCGTTTACGCGGAGGTGTTCCGCTACGTCTTCGGCGACACCCTGGTGTTCGACAACCTGGCCAACGCCAGACGCGAACTGGGCCGCTGCCGGGCCGTGACCCTCGACGGCGAACTGCTGGAGAAGAGCGGCGCCATGACCGGCGGCAGCCTGCAACAGCGGGGCAGCCAGCTCAGCTTCGGTCGCAGCCAGGACGGCGACGAAGCCGAACCCCTGCGCCAGCGCTTGCTGGAGCTGGGAGAGAGCCTGCTGGCCTGCCGCCGCAAGGAAGCCGAGCTGGGCCAGCGGCTCGAAGCCCTACGCCCCCGGCTGCTGGAGCACCAGCAGCGCCAGTCGGCCCTGGAGGCCGAGCGCAGCGCCGCCCAGCGAGCCCTAACCCCTCAACTGCAACGCCAGCAGCAGCTGGCCAGTCGCCTGGGCCAACTGCAGGAGGCCTTGCAGGGCGATCTGCAACGCCAGCAGCAACTCGAATCCCTGCTGATGCCCCTGCAGCAGCAACGAATCACCCTGGAAGAGGCCGAAGCCGCGGTGCAGTCCTCCGGCGATGCGGCCCGCTGGCAGGGGCTGCAGAGCGAGCTGGAGGCCGCCGACACGGCCCTGGCCGCGGCCCGCAGCCAGCGTGATGGGCTGCTGGCGGCCCGGCGCGAGCGAGCACTGGCCGCCGAGCGCCTCAGCAACCAGCTTGAGGCGCTGACCGCCGATGAGCAGCGGCTAGTGGCCGCTGTGAACACCCTGGTGGCGGAGCGAGCCCGCTGGAAAGAGCAGCACCAGGCTGATCAGGAGCGGCGCAGCACCTTGGAAGCCGAGCAGCAGCTGCTGCAAACCCGCTTTGGCGAAAGCCGCCGCGCTCGCGATGCCGCAGAAGCTCGGCTGACCGCCCAGCGCCAGGCCCTGCAACAACGCCAATGGGAACTGCAACGCCTCGGTGAGGAGATCGAATCGCTGGCCGAACAGCAACGTGGCGACCAGCTGCGCCTCGCACAACTGGAGCGGGAGCTCCCCGATCCCAGACCAGAGATCCCTGCAGAAGTGCGGGAGGCAGGCCTGGGGTCGCTGCAGGCGGAGCTGCGCAGCCTGCAGGCCCGGATGGAAGCCCTCGAGCCGGTAAACATGCTCGCCCTCGAGGAGCTTGAGCAGTTGGAAACCCGCCTGGCGGATTTGGAAGAGCGGCTGGAGGTGCTCAGCAAGGAACGCGAAGAGCTGCTCCTACGCATCGAAACCGTGGCCACCCTCCGCCAGGAGGCATTCCTTGAAGCCTTCACTGCAGTGGATGGGCACTTCCGCACGATCTTTGAAGGGCTATCCGACGGCGAAGGGCACCTGCAGCTGGAAAACCCGGAAGCACCCCTGGAGGGCGGCCTCACCCTGGTGGCCCACCCCAAGGGCAAGGCGGTGCGGCGCCTCAACTCCATGAGTGGCGGCGAGAAATCGCTCACGGCGCTGAGCTTCCTTTTTGCCCTGCAGCGCTTCCGCCCTTCGCCCTTCTACGCCCTAGATGAGGTCGACAGCTTCCTCGACGGCGTCAACGTGGAGCGCCTTGCCGCCCTGATTGCAGGCCAGGCAGACCAAGCCCAGTTCATGGTGGTGAGCCACCGGCGCCCGATGATCGCTGCAGCCACCCGCACTATCGGCGTCACCCAGGCCCGGGGCGCCCACACCCAGGTGGTCGGGTTACCGCCCGCCGCCTGAGCCGCCCCTTCCCCAGCGGACCAGGTGAGCCACAATGGGCCGACTGGGCCACGGGTACGACCCTTTCATTGACCTCCTCCATCCCCCCTTCCTCTGATACCGGGGCAGCCGCTGCCGCGCCGAGCGATCGCCTCTGGTTGCGCTCCGAGCTGATGGGCACCCAGGTAATCACCCGCGACACCGGCCGCCGGCTGGGCGTGGTCGGCGAGGTGGTGGTGGACATCGATCGCCGTGAGGTGGTGGCGCTGGGCCTGCGTGACAACCCCCTCACCCGCTTCCTGCCGGGTCTGCCCCGCTGGATGCCCCTAGACCGGATCCGTCAGGTGGGCGATGTGATCCTTGTGGATTCCGCCGACTCCCTGGCCGAAGGCTTCAATCCCGACCGTTACAGCAAGGTGATCAACTGCCAGGTGATCACCGAGGCGGGAGACCAGCTGGGCCGGGTGCTGGGCTTCAGCTTTGACATCGAAACCGGCGAACTGGCCACCATGGTGATCGGAGCGCTGGGAATCCCCCTGTTGGGTGAAGGCGTGCTGAGCACCTGGGAACTACCGGTTGAGGAGATCGTCAGCAGCGGGACTGATCGGATCATTGTTTACGAGGGCGCCGAAGACAAGCTCAAGCAGTTGGGGTCTGGGCTGCTGGAGAAGTTGGGTATTGGTGGGCCGAGCTGGGAGCAGGAGGAGCGGGATCGCTATCGCACCGGCATGGTGCCCGTAGAAAACCAACTGGCTGCAGGCCAGCCGGCGGTACAAGAACAGCGCCGTATCCAGCCGGCCACCAATCAGGCCTTTGAGCCCGATGAGGAGTTTGACTACGTCGAACTCGACGAGCAGCGCCAACGGGAACCCCTGCGCCAGCGCCGCTACCTCGACGAGGAGGAGAGCCGCTACGAGCAAACCCGTTACGACGAGCCCCCCGCTGAACCAAGCCGCCGGCCGCTGCAGGCCGAACCGCTGCCAAGGCAGGCACGCCGCCCTCTAGAACGGCGGCCCGCACCCACTCCATACCGCGAACCGCTGGATGTGGATGCCGAAGATCTGCCGGCCAACGATCTAGGCGATCCCTGGTAGAAAGTTATTTGGCAGGAAAATTCCTGCCAGGAAATTTCTTGATAGTGGGTGCTTTCTCAGTTCGCCTTGAAAGCCAGCGAGGCCGAATTAACACAGTGGCGCTGACCGGTTGGGGCCGGGCCGTCGTTGAAAACGTGACCAAGGTGGGCGTCGCAGTTGGCGCAGCGAATTTCAGTGCGCACCATGCCGTGAGCGGTATCGGTATGGGTGCTGATAGCAGCAGGGCTCACCCCATCCCAGAAGCTGGGCCAGCCGGTACCGGAATCAAACTTGGTAGCGCTGCTGTAGAGCTCGGCGTCACAGCAGATGCAGTGGTAACTCCCGTTGCCCTTCTGGTTCCAGTAGGCGCCAGTGAATGCCCGCTCGGTGCCGCCCTGGCGGGCAACACGAAACTGCTCAGGTGTCAGCTTCTGGCGCCACTGCTCCTCGCTGGCACCTCGAGCCAGGCCGCTGTCGAGGCCGCAGGCTGAAGGGTCGGAAGAACTGGCTGCATCGGCCATCGAACACACCGGAAATGGATCGCAAGCCTAGGCAGTCCGACCTGGCTCAATGAGCTCCGCCGGCAGTAGCTCCTGCACCAGGGCCGCCAGGCTGGCCACCGCCCCGGGCTGGCCACGCAGGCTGCGCAGATCGGCGCCCATCGCCTCGAGCCGCTCCGGTGCCGCCAACCAGTCGGCGGCCTCGGCGGCGATGGCCTCAGGGGTGATCGCCCCAACCCGCTCCGGCACCACCAAGCGGCCAGCGGCAATGTTGGGAGAGGCCAGAAAGCCCCGGTGCCGCAGGCGCCAGGCCGTGAGTAGCACCCCAAATAGCCAGCGCAGCAAGGGCAACCGCCCCAGCAATCCGGCCAAACCATCCCAGGCCTGCATGACGTGCAGGTGCTGGGTAGGCACCAGAACCAGCATCGGCACCCCTAGGGCAGCCAGCTCGGCGGTGTTGGCGCCCACGGTGGTGAGGGCCAGGGCGCACTGGCTCAAGCTGGCGTAGGCCGGATTCTCCCGAACCAGTCGAATCCTGGTGCCCGCAGGCGTTTCCAGCAGATCCGGAGCCAGCAGGCGGGGCTGACCCGCCCGGTATGTACGGGCGATCGGATTGGCGGGGCCGGCCTGGGCTAGCAAGTCGTCCACCGCGGTGGTGGGAGCCAGCGGCAACAAAAAACGACAGCCAGGTCGCAGTGCCGCCAGGCGATCAGCCGTCTCTAGCAAAAAAGGCATTCCCACGCGCAACTTGGCCCGCTTCGAGCCCGGCAGCAGCGCCAACCACTCCCCGGCTGGTAAGGGCGCCTCGCTGCGGGCCGACTCGGAAAGATCAGCCATCAGGTCGCCCACCACCGTGCAGCGGGAAGCCCAACGCGGTGCCAACTGGCCCGCAGCCAGGGGGCCCATGGCAGCGATGCGATCGTTCCAGCGGGGCCAGCGGGCCACCCATTCCGCATAGGTGAGGTGCCGGTAGCCCAGCCGTGCCGAGAGCAGCACGGTCCAAAACTGATCACCACCTAAAAACACCACCAGCCCCTGGCGGGGCCAGGGGCCAAACCGCTGGGGGCGCAGCAGCAGCGACCAAAATTGACGCGCCGGCACGATGCGCTCGAACAGGCCCCAGGCGGCTGCAGCTCGATGTTCCTGTCCCGTGCCGTTTGGACAGGGCACAAGCAGCAATTTGAGGCTGCATGCTGCAGTAGGCGCCTCTGGCCGCAGCTGCATCACCCTGTGCAGGCGCTGGGCAAGGGGGCGAACCCAGGTGGACAGCTCACCAGGTCCGTTGCTCACAAGCACGATCGCTGCCGAGGGCCGGATCGATTCGGGCAAGGCCTGGGTGGCTCGAAATAAGAAATGCGGATGACGAGACTTGAACTCGTAAGGCCGAAGCCACACGCCCCTCAAACGTGCGTGTCTACCAATTCCACCACATCCGCATGTGGTTCGGATCGCAGTGCGAGCCGGTGGGAGCAATATACCCATCGCCGGCGCCAGAACCCTCTGAGGGAGGTGCCCAGGCATCACTGATACAGTCCGCTTCGGCCCATATCAGCTGAGACGCCGCGGATGCCCATCGGCAAGTTGCTGATCGCCAACCGTGGCGAGATAGCCCTACGCATCCTGCGCACCTGCCGGGAGCTGGGCATCCCCACCGTGGCCGTCTACAGCACGGTTGATAAGAACGCCCTGCACGTACAGCTCGCCGACGAGGCCGTGTGTGTTGGCGAAGCACCCAGCAGCAAAAGCTACCTCCATATACCCAACATCTTGGCGGCGGCCACCTCTCGAGGTGCTGACGCAATCCACCCCGGCTACGGCTTCCTGGCCGAAAACGACCGCTTCGCCGAGATCTGCGCCGACCACGGCATCACTTTCGTAGGTCCCTCCCCCGAAGCGATCCGCTCGATGGGAGATAAGTCGACCGCTAAAGCCACCATGGAGCGGGTGGGCGTGCCCACCATCCCAGGCAGTGCCGGCTTACTGGCCAGCCCCGCAGCCGCTGCTCGACTGGCCGAGTCGATGGGCTACCCGGTGATGATCAAAGCCACCGCTGGCGGTGGCGGCCGCGGCATGCGCCTGGTGCCCGGGCCCGATCAACTCGAGAGCCTGTTCAAGGCGGCCCAGGGGGAAGCGGAGGCAGCCTTCGGCAACCCTGGCCTGTACATGGAAAAGTTCATCGACCGGCCCCGGCACGTGGAAGTTCAGGTGCTGGCCGATCGCCACGGCAACGTGGTGCACCTCGGCGAGCGCGACTGCTCCATCCAGCGCCGCCACCAGAAACTGCTGGAAGAGGCCCCCAGCGTGGCCATCAACGCCGACCTACGCCGCCAAATGGGCGATGCCGCCGTGGCCGCTGCGCGGACCATTGGCTACGAAGGCGCCGGCACCGTGGAATTTCTGGTGGACCGCAGTGGCGCGTTTTATTTCATGGAAATGAATACCCGCATCCAGGTCGAACACCCTGTCACCGAGATGGTTACAGGGGTAGATCTGATCGCCGAGCAGCTGCGCATCGCTGGCGGCGAACCGATTTCAGTTACCCAAGACCAGATAAAGCTCTGCGGGCACGCCATCGAAGTGCGCATCAACGCCGAAGACCCCCGCCAGAACTTCCGACC
>CAZKER010000309.1:0-3390 GCA_964551845.1 uncultured Cyanobium sp. | reverse complement strand
GAAACCGGCTCTTGTATTGATGCCCTTGCCCTGGGGTGGAAGCCAAAGCCGAGGGCGATGGCTCACGGGGGTGTCAGGCGCTAGCAGCGTCAGTAGGCCGCACCATCGGCACCACGTTGGGCTTGTCCTTCAGGGCAGAGAAGTCCAGCTTGCTGGCCATCCTCGAGCGCAGGGCTGTCGTGTCGTCCTGGCTGAGGGTGGCGGTGACGCTGTTCTGCTTGAGCAGCTGCAGGGCTACGCGCAGATCGTCGTTGCTGGTGGGCTTGGGATTGCCCTCGTCGTCGTAGCCGCCGGCATCAATGCGATCGCGGACGGTCCGCACGACAGAAGCATGGAGTTCTTCGAGTTCCTTGGCGAGGTCAGCCACAATTACACCAGTGCAGAGCTTTATCCATCATGGCCGCGCCAATCAGTAACCCACTCAAAGTGAAGTGGCAGAGCCAGCTAGATAACAGAAGCGGCACTGGTTACCGCGAATGCTTCTCTTCCAGTTGCGCCATGTTGGCGATGTTCTGGGGCAAGATCCCCAGCGATGACGCATACAACGCCATCCGCGCCAAACACGGGGACACCACATCGGCGCAGGCACAGCTCTCTGCGCTGCGGTCCCTGGGGCTCAAGGCCGACTTCCACACCAATGGCACCCCATGGGCCCTGGAGAAAGAGATCAGGGCTGGCAGGCCCGTTGCAGTGGGCTGGCTTCATCACGGGCCCGTGAGCGCCCCCAGGGGCGGTGGGCATTGGTCGGTGGTGATTGGCTACACCGAGGCCGCCTGGATCCATAACGACCCCAACGGTGAGGCCCTGCTGGTGTCGGGTGGCTACACCAGGAACACCAAGGGTGCGGGCGTGATCTACAGCCGCAAGAACTGGAACCCCCGCTGGATGCCGGGGGGCTCCAATGGCTGGTATCTGACCTGCAGGCCCTAGCGCTTTACCCGAGGGGAGATGACCCCGGCCAGAATCTCAATAGCCCGGTAGGCCTTCACCACCAGCCTGGCGTAGCCATCGAGCGCTTCGTTGTCCCTTGGGGTGGGGGTGAGGTTGACCACCACCAGGGCAACGCCGTGAATGGCGACCGCCAGGGAGACGTATTCGGCGAGCATTTCCATGTCAGAAGTTGCGTTCGATCGTGCGGATCCGGTCTTCGTGGTCCTCCAGCATCACCTGCATGGCACCAAGGATCGTTGTGGTCTTGGCTTCAAATTTGCCTAGGCCGTTGGCGATCTTCCAGAGAGCGGCTACTCCAGTGGCGCCGAGGCCCAGCAGGGCGATGATCGAGGCTGGATCCACTAGGCCAGATAGCTGCACCTGTGCAGCGTAACGGCGCAAGACCAAGGGGCAAATGCCGCAAGGCCCTATGGCTCGCCACCGCTCAAAGCATTAACAAATGTTTGAGGAAGATTGAACTGCTGAGCCAGGGCGCCCATCACCCCTAGTAGCTCGGGTGTGATCACACCAGCCGCCAGCAGCTGCGCCCAAAAGCTCAAAAACAGCCTGGGGTCGCCATCGCCCGCCTTGGATAGCCCGATGCTTAGGCCGTCACCCATTGGGCCGGGGACCGCAGCGTAAAGCGCTGCAATGGCCGGGCTCGTTGCCAACGCGACGCCAAACGCCAGCCAATCGGGCTGCGGGGCATTAGCGGCGGCGTAGGCGCTGGCCTCTTCCGGCGTGGCATCGCGCACCACCCAGGCCTGCTCCCAACTGCCATCACTGCGGCGAGTGGGCAGAGGTGCCTCGTCTACCCGGTGAGTCCGCAGGTCTACCTCGGGCGGAGGGACATTGTTGACGGAGTAAACGCTGAACGTAGCCAGATCGTGTGGGGTGGGATCTACGGATATGCCGATGTTGGGGTTGTCTTGGCGCAACATCGAGATGGTGTAGGGATACACCGGCTGGGCGCCTTTGTCGAGGATGTAGTTCATAAGGGGTTTACCGTGTAGACGTGGATAAAAGGGGCGGAGCTAATCGGGACCGCTAAGTAGTTGCCCGAAGGCGAAAAGGCTGATTCCCTTGCCGAGACGAATTGTGGCAATTCGGGCGGATTTCTGTAAAGCTCCATCGCTCCACCGGCGCCCCAGCGCAGCACGCGAAGTTGGGGGGTTGATCCACCACCTGAGTGCAGTAGCACCTTGTCGCCTTGCGGTGAGAATTGCATATCCCCGCTCGCATCCCCTAACGTGGTTCCTGCGAACCTGAGGGACGATCCCCTGCCACTACTGCTCCAGCTATATGCGCGGTTAATATTCCCAGAGGAAGTGAAATCAGCGCCCAGAGCCAGTGCGTTCCCCAGGGGGTGGAAGGCCACCGATGTTCCGATTCTACTTTCAACGGTTGATCGTGCGCCCCAGGCGCTGCCAGTCCATTCAAACGCTTGTACTCCATTGATGCCAGTGATAACAACAGGGCCCCCGTCAGGATGGACTGCAATTCGGGTTCTGTTATCGAAAACGCTTGAGGGGGTTGGCGGCACAAGCGGCGTCCCGAATGATGTGCCGGTAAATGGCAGCGCGATCAAGCCGTTCGACGCGTTCGTTATTGAGGTGAAAATGTGGCCATCAGTTTTGGAAAAGACTATGGCAGGTACGATGCCTAAATTGGCAAAAAAGTAGCTGTAACTTGGTCCTAACCCTGTGGTGGACGACCATTGATAAATGCGTATCTGGCTATTGCCGTTGATCCCAAAAAAAGAGCCTGACGGAGAAAAGAAAATGCGGCAAGGCAACTGGCTAGTGGCAGATTGTTGCGAGAGTCTCGACCCAAAGCCACTAGGCGACCACTGGTAAGCGTTGATAGTCGTATTGCCGGTCAGGATTGCGATCGCGCTCTCATCAGGCGCCCAGGCGATGTCTTGAGCGGCGCTAGGAAGCGCTACGGCTGGGTCGGGGAAACGTGAGATCCCCCAGGATGGGGGGATACCTGAGTAGGCCAGCAGAGATGATCGGTTCAGCAACATCAGACGCGCCCCCGCATTGCTGCAATCTCGATTACACCGGTGCCGCCTGTTACAGAGACAATGAATGTTTCAACTTCTCCTACGGTTAGAGACGGGGCAAAGAGACCGTCCCATCTGAGGGTGTGACCAGTGGTTCCGCCAAAGAAATTGACGCTGCCGCTTGTAAATGTGAAGGAGAAAACGCCTCGCCATATGTAACCAGACGGGATGGAAGCCAAGTTCGACAGGTTGACTGTCACGGCTCCATTGACCGCTGCAGCAAACCTAAATTCATTACTGGTGAGAACATTAAGTGTGTAGGTGTTGGCGGTAGCCGTGACCGTTAGCAGTCTCTGGCAAATGCCAATGCCAACTGTTAGCCCCCAGCCCGTCGCAGGCGCGACGCCAACTCCAATGGACGCAAACTGGGGAGTTCCGGTAGTCCCGTAAGAAAA
>CAZKER010000308.1:0-2060 GCA_964551845.1 uncultured Cyanobium sp. | reverse complement strand
TCGTACCCGGGGTGAGCCCCGCTGGCCCGTTTCGGGGCATCGCGCAGCAACGATCAGATGCGCTCCAGGGCGAGCGTAGCGTCCTTGGTGTGCAGCAAGGGATCGTTCGCTCGGGCCAAGATTTTCGTGGCTTGGTAACTGGCGATGCCAGCCGCAACCGCGATGGCAGCTACGCCCTCGACATCACTCCTCGCTACCAGGCGCTTTGCAGCCACTACGGGCTTTCCCCCAGCCGCAACAACCGCGGCGTGGCTCACGAGAACGGCATCGTCGAGGCGCCCCACGGCCATGTCAAACGGAGGCTGGAGCAAAAGCTGATCCTGCGCGGCAGCTGCGATTTCGACGAGCCGGCTGAATACGGCGAGCTGCTGGCCGAGGTGTTCAGCGCCCTCAACGCCCCGCGGCAGCGGCGCTACGAGCAGGAACTTGAACAGTTGGCACCACTGCCCGCTTTTCGCTTTGCCGACTACGAGCTGCTCACTGTGCGGGTGAGGAGCACCAGCACGATCGAGGTGCGGCAGGTTGTCTACTCGGTGCCGCCCACCCTGATTGGCCGTCAGGTGGCGGTGAGGCTGCACCATGACCGGCTGATCGTTTATCTGGGCAGCGACTGGGTTTGCCAGTTGCCTCGCGCCTATGGCAGCGGCAGCCATGGCCCGAGGGCCTGGTGCATTGATCTGGAGCACCTGATCGATGGCCTGCGCGCCAAGCCCAGGGCCCTGCTCCATTGCCGCTACCAGCGTCACCTCTTCCCTGATCAGCGCTGGTGGGACTTCTGGCAACACCTACTCACTGGCAGTGATCGTGACGCCGCAGCCCGCTTGATGGTCGAGGCGCTGTACGTCGCAGTGCGGGTGGCCTCATTTGAGCTGGTGCTCTCTTTCCTGCAGCAGGCGCAGAACCGCAAAACCCTGTCGCTCTCGCTCCTGCAGCAGCGCTTCCGGGTACCGCCGCGCCGCAGTGCTTTCTCCGATCCCGTTATTTCCCAACACCTACTGGCCTCCTATGACCACCTCCTCCCCGGTGCCCCGCTCACAGGCGGTGGAAGCAGCATTGCCGCTGCTACTCAAGCAGCTGAAACTCGCCCGCTTTCGCAGCCACTGGCAGCCGCTCTCCCAGCAGGCTGAGGCCGAGGGCTGGAGCCCGGGTCAGTTTCTCTACGCCTTGTGTGAGCAGGAAGTCGACCACCGCCTGATCGCCCGACGCCAACGGCTGCTGCGCGATGCCCATCTTCCTTGGCAGAAGGGCCTTGAGGGTTTTGATCACCAGCATCTCGAGCCCAAGCACTGGCAGGAGCTGCAGGTGCTTTCCCGCAGCCACACCTGGCTGCTGCAGGCAGAGAACCTGCTGTTGTTTGGCCCCAGCGGCGTTGGCAAAACCCACCTGGCCATTGCCATCACGATGGCAATGATCGAGCAGGACCAGGCCTGCCGCTTCTTCTCCGCCACGGCCCTGGTGCAGCTGATGCAGAAGGCCAAGGCCAGCTTTGAGCTGCCGGCCCTGATCCAGAAGTTTGATCGCTACTCCTTGCTGGTGATCGACGACATCTCCTACGTGCGCCGCAGCGAGCTGGAGACCTCGGTGCTGTTTGAGCTGATTTGCCACCGCTACGAGCGCAAATCCCTGCTGGTGACCTCCAACCAGCCGTTCCGGGAGTGGGACGAGATCTTCCCGAGTGGATCGATGACCGTGGCAGCGGTGGACCGCCTGGTGCACCACTGCCACATCGTGGGCATCAAAGGCGAGAGCTACAGGCAAAAAGCAGCAGCTGCAAGGGTTTCCAGCGATCAGATAGACCCGCCTACGTAATTGACGCGGACGCCATCGCCGTCACGATCAACGCCACCAACGCTGCGGCCAAGAAGAAGCAAGGCGGCGACACGAAAACTGCGCCACCAGCCTTGAGATTGTCGCCGGAACCACAACTTGATTGACGCGTCGCGACAGCCTGGTCACGATCACGATCCCAACTGCGTTCCCACCCGTCAGCAGGCCTCAGAACAGCCGGTCGGACCGGTCAACCAGGGGACCGACATTTCGGTTTCCTGGACGGTTCACAA
>CAZKER010000307.1:0-4280 GCA_964551845.1 uncultured Cyanobium sp. | reverse complement strand
CAACTGCAGCTCGGTCCGCAGCAGCTGCTTGCGCTAGAGCGAAGTCAGCCAAAGATTGGCCTGGGACAGGCTCAGACCCGTGAGCCGCACGCTGCCGATCAGGGGCAGTGACACCGTGCCGTCATTAAGTATATCCAAATTGCCCGAGAGTTCAGGCGCGTCAAACAATTTCAGTTCGAGCCCATCTCCCGGGCCAAGCAGATAGTTGTCGTCCTGGAGGGAGGCCAGCCCAGAGGTGGCGGGCAGCATCGGCACTGCCTTGGCAACCTTTTGGGCCTGGGCAACCACCGGGCCCGTTGCAGCCCTGGCCTGTGCGGGAATTGCCAGGACAGGAAGAATCATGGCCAGTACTGAAGCCGATAACCCCCCGCGCAATGCCATCTCTAAAACTGCAGTAATACATCCTATAGCCGCATTCAAGAATGCGACATGGGATTAACGTGAGACTTCTAGCTGCTTCGGCTGATTGTCCAATCTGATCGCGCGGCCTAACAGCACCCCAAGCCCGGCCCCCCTTGGCAAGCCCGGCTCGCACAGTGGCGTTCAGCTGGTTCAGGTGCGCGACCCGGGCAGCACTGACGCCTCCGGCGACGACGACAGCATCGATCTTTCCGAGCTTTGGCGAGCCCTGCTCCGGCGCCGCAAGCTCGTGGGGATCACGGTTGCCGCCGTGGTCGCCGTTACAGCCGGGATCACGGCATATCAACGGCTGTTTCGCCCGGTTTACGAAGGCGGATTCAACCTACTTATCAGCGATCCGATCAACGACGACAACAAAGGCCGCGGTGGGCAGGAAGCCCTCAACGGCACCAACTTTGCCGAGCTGGCTCGCAACACCACCTCCGCCGACATCCCCACCCTGATCGAGCTGTTGCGCAGCCCCGCGATGCTGGCGCCGATCGCCGGCCGCTTCGGCATCAACCCCTCCAGCCTGGCCGCGCGCATCACCATTACCACTGGCGGCGGCAGCCAGAAGGCGAGCGCCCAAGGAGTGCTCAAAGTGAGTGTGACTGGCCGCGATCCCGCTCAGGACAAACAGCTGCTGGAAGCCCTCAGCAACACCTACCTGCAGGCCGCCCTCAACCAACGCCAGCAGCGCCTGGCCGACGGCATCCGCTTCCTCAACCAGCAAGCTCCTGCCCTCGAAGCCAAAAGCGCCGAATTGCAGGCCGAACTGGCCGCTTTCCGCGAACGCCACAACCTGCTCGAACCGCTCGCTGAAGGAGTCGTCCTCCGGGAGCAGGTCACTACCCTTGAGCAGGAGGTGGTTGACCTCCAGGCCGATCGAGCCCGGCTGCTCAATGCGCGCCGCAGCATTTTGGCCGGCACCCTTACCGCCCGCAGCTTCGAGGAAGCCATCGGCACCGGTTCGTCCGGAAGTGGCAGCAGCGGCGGCCTCTCCGTGACCGGCACCAACCAGATCCTGCTCGAGCAGCTCACCAAGGTTGAGCAGCAGCTCGCCGAAGCCCGCTCCAAATTCAGCAGCAGCTCCTCAATGGTGCGGGGCCTCACCGCTCGGCGCAACGAGTTGCTGCCCCTGCTGCGCCGCAACCAGATCGAGGCCGTGGATGCGGCCCTCGGGCTCAATGCAAACCGCCTCGCCACCGCGAAGGGCCAGCTCGCCCAGATGGCCGGCCGCTTCCAGAAACAACCCGGCCTGATCCGCCAGTACGAAGCCCTGCAGCAAAAACTGCTGATCGCCCAGGACAACCTCTCGGGCTTCATCAAGACCCGCGAAAATTTCCAGCTCGAAATCGCCCAGCGCACCGTGCCGTGGAAGGTGATTTCGCCGCCCGAAATCAACCCCAACCCGGTGAAGCCATCGGTGCCGCGCAACCTGGCTCTGGGCGTGGCGCTGGGCCTGGTGGCCGGTGCCGGGGCTGGCCTGCTGCGCGACCGGCTTGACCACGTTTTCCACAACCCGGGCGAAGTCAAAGAGGAATTGGATGAAGCCCTACTGGGCCACATTCCCCACGTGTCCTTCTTCAAAGGGGTGCGCGAAGACCGGCGCTTCCTGCTGCGCGAGCTCGACCTCGCAGTGGGCTCCGAGCAGGGCCAGATGACCGGCTACCAGCGCTTTTTCTACCAAGAAGCCCTGCGCAACCTCTACACCTCCCTGCGCTTCCTCAACTCCGATCGCCCCCTGCGCTCGGTGGCCCTCACCAGCTCCGTGCCCGCGGAGGGCAAAAGCCTCACCAACGTGCTGCTGGCCAAAACCATCTCGGAAATGGGGCAGCGGGTGCTGCTGGTCGATGCCGACCTGCGCAAACCCCAGATCCACCATCGCCTCGGCGTTAACAACCTCACCGGACTCACCAACCTGCTCACCGACGACGACCTGCATTGGCGCCAGGTGGTGCAGCAGGTGCCCGACTATCCCGGCTGGAGCGTGATCACCGCCGGCCGGCGGCCACCCGATCCCACCAGGCTGCTCAGCTCGGCCCGCATGCAGCAGCTCGTTGATGGGCTGGCCAGCAGCGGCGACTTCGACCTGGTTCTTTACGACACCCCGCCCGTGCTCGGCCTCGCCGACGCGGCCCTGGTGGCCGAACACCTCGATGGCCTGATGCTGCTGGTCAGCATCAGTCGCGTGGATCGCGGCCTGCCGAAGGAGGCGATCGCTCGCATCCGCAGTGCCGGCGCCCAGCTGCTGGGCGTGGTCACCAATGCCATCAAGGAAGAGGGCGAAAGTGGCTCCAGCTACGGCTATGGGTATGGCGGCTATGGGTATGGCGGCTATGACACCCGCAGCGCCTACGCCTATTACGCCGAATCCGAAGACGACAGCCCCGAGCAGCTGCAACCACAAAAGGCGGTGGCCCAAACCTGGCAGAAGCGCACTCGCCAGCTGAGGCGGCGGCTGATGCACTGGATGGATTCTTGAGGCACGGCTTTTCCTCCTCCAACCGCTGGGCGGCCCTGCTGCTGCTGGCCTGTGCCCCGCCGAGCCTGGCGCTGGAGTGGCAGCCGGCTGCGCCCACAGGCCAGTCCGTCACCCCCCTGGAGCCACCCCAGCGGAGCGAAACCGAATCCCCCTTCTGGGAGCCATCTCCGCCCAGCGATTCGCCCCCCAGCCCAGGCCTGCAGTGGGAAGCGGTGGCCCCGGGCCAGGACATCACGCCCCCCACCACTGCCGCACCCCCCGCACCAGCGCCGGCCAGCCTGGCCGAGGTGCAGGAGCTGCTCGACAACCTGCCAGCCATCTGGACCGACTACCTGCCCCTGCTGCGCCTCGGCCAGCTGCCCACCGCTGCTCTAGTGCCCGAGGCCATAGGCCAACTCAGCTTCCAGCAGGTGAGCCCCGCCGACGGCGGGGCCGCTCAGGGCACGGGCAATCAAAACTACGGCTTCCGTGCCGACTACGGCCTCACCCCGGCGCTGATGGCTTCGGCCTACTTCACCTACGCCGACGACCCCCTCTACGCGCCCATCCCCAGCCGGCAGGCCCAGCCCGCCAACCTCTGGACGGTGTATGGCGGCAGCCTCCGCGCTCGCCTGGCCGGCAACGACACGCGCAACGGAGCCGGCAGCTGGGCCCTGGCGGCTGAGGCTGCCTTGGAGCTGTTCAGCGTGGGCAGCGGCTGCGGCGGCACGGTGAGCTGCGATGACGCCGGCACGCCAAACATTTTCAACGATTCCGGCCAGGCCGTGTTCACCCGCAACTGGGTGGGGGCCCTCTCCCTGCCCCTCTCCTGGCAGGCCAACCGCAACCTGCAGCTCTCGTTTGTGCCGGCGGTGAGCTTCCTACCCGGCAGCCAAGGGGAAGACCAGGGCGGCTCCGGCGACTTCTACGGCACCAACATCAGCCTTGGCCTCGGCGCCAACTACCGCCTCGGCAACCAGGTGCAGCTGTTTGGCTCGGCCATGCTGCCCTTGGGCCCCGGCAACAACGCCTTCAATGGCGATCTGGTGTATTCGCGGGTGCCGATCCTGTCGGCGGGGGTCTCGATCGCCGTCAATCCCCGCATCGGCCTGGAGGGGAGCATCACCAACGGCTTTGGCCTCAGCCCCGCCACCGCCATCCTCGCCCTGCCCAGCGCGCCGTCTGAGCCGATGCTCAGCGCCCGCTTCACCTACAACCCCGGCGCTCCCGACTCCCCAAGCCCCCGCTACACAACCCGCCAAGCCTCGCTCGCCCTCGGAGGCCTCAGCGTCAACACCGCGCTCACCCCCGCCGATGGCACCACCCAGGTATGGCTAAATGGCGACAGCCTGGGCAACCTCTTCGCCGGCGGCGGCTATTCAGTTTCCAACGACTTCCAGTTCCAGCTGGCCGCGGG
>CAZKER010000306.1:0-5062 GCA_964551845.1 uncultured Cyanobium sp. | reverse complement strand
CTAGCGGCGCGGGGGCTGCCGCTGCTTGATGCGGATGTGTACGCACGAGACGCACTAGCGCCGGGCAGCACCGGGGCCGGCGCGGTGCTGGAGCGCTACGGGGATGGGATCCGGGCGCCCGGCGGGGAGATCAATCGCGCCGCCCTGGGGCAAATCGTGTTTGGCGATAAAGCCGAGCGCCGCTGGCTGGAGCAGCTGCTGCATCCGATCGTGCGGGCGTGCTTTGACGCCAAGCTGCAAGCGCTGGCGGCGGAGCCGGTGGTGGTGCTGGTGGTGCCGCTGCTATTTGAAGCAGGACTGGAGGCTCTCTGCAGCGAGGTGTGGCTGGTGGACTGCGACGAGACGCAGCAACTGCAGCGGTTGATGGCCCGAGATGGCCTAGGCGAGGCCGATGCCCGCGCCCGGATAGCCGCCCAGTGGCCCCTGGCGCGCAAGCGGCAGCTGGCGGATGTGGTGCTCAACAATCGGGGCGGGCCCGACCAGCTCGCCGCCCAGGTGGAACAGGCGCTCAGCCGTTGAGCTTCTGGATCAGAATCTGGTTGGCGAGCTTGGGATCGGCCTTGCCGCCGGTTTGCTTCATCAGCTGACCCACGAAGAAGCCCTGCAGCTTGGTTTTTCCGCCGCGGAAGGCTTCCACCTCCTCGGGGTGGGCCGCCAGCAGCTCTTCAACGATCGCCGTAATAGCGGCGGGGTCACTAATCATGCCAAGACCGCGCTCCGCGACTATCGCTTTGGCAGAACCGCCCTGCTCAAGCAACTCGGGCAAGATCTCTTTAGCGATCTTGCCGCTGATGATGCCGCCCTCAATCAGCTGCACCATTTCAGCTAGCTGCTCGGGCTTAAGGGGCAACTCGGCAATAGCCAGCCTGTTGGCATTTACATAGGCGGCAATATCACCGGTGACCCAGTTGGCGATGCCCTTGGCATCGGCGCCGGCAGCCACCGCGGCCTCAAAGTACTCAGCCATCGAGCGCTCATCGGTGAGCACGCGGGCGTCGTAGATCGACAGGCCCAGCTGGTCGGCATAGCGGTGGCGCTTAGCAGCGGGCAACTCGGGCAGCTCGGCACGCCAGCCCTCCCGCTGGGCATCACTCACCTCGATTGGGCCAAGGTCGGGATCGGGGAAATAGCGGTAGTCGCTGGCGCCCTCTTTGCTGCGCATGCTCTTAGTGAGCTGCTTGGACTCGTCCCAAAGGCGGGTTTCTTGCCGCACCGGCTCGCCGGTTTCGTAGGCCTTGATTTGGCGCTGTATCTCGTAATCAATCGCCTTCTGGATAGCCGAGAAGGAGTTCATGTTCTTAATTTCCACCTTCGTGCCGAAGGGGGCATCAGGGCCGCGCCGCACGGAGATGTTCACATCGCAACGCAATGAACCCTCCTGCATGTTGCCGTCACTCACGCCCAGATAACGCATGATCCGGCGAATCTCCGAGGCGTATTCCGCCGCTTCACGGCCGGTGCGCAAATCTGGCTTGCTGACAATCTCAGCGAGAGCTACTCCAGCGCGGTTGTAGTCCACTAGGGAGTGGGTGGAGCCGGCCAGGCGATCGCTGCCGGCGTGCACAAGCTTGCCGGCATCCTCCTCCATATGGAGCCTTTCAATGCCAATGCGCTTTAGGTACGTCTCCTTGCCTTTTTCCGCTACCTCCACCTCAATCCAGCCATTTTCGGCGATTGGCTCATCAAATTGGGAGATCTGATAATTCTTGGGTAGGTCGGGGTAAAAATATTGTTTACGATCAAACTTACTGTGCTCAGCAATATGCAGATTGAGGGCAAGGGCTGCCTTCACCGCATACTCGAGCACCATTTGATTAAGAACTGGCAACGTACCCGGCAGGCCGCAGACCACGGGGTCGATGTGGGTGTTGGGCTCGTCGCCGAAGGCGGTGGAGGCGCCGGTGAAAATCTTGCTGGCGGTGCCCAGCTGCACGTGGGTCTCCAAGCCAATCACCGCCTCCCAAGGGGCCAGCCGTGATGTTGCTGGTGATGCCGGTTCTGCTGCCGCGCCTGCCATGGCCTGTATCAATGCCTTGTCCGATCCTATGGGGAGGCACTGGACGCCGACTTGAAGCGGACAGGGTCGCGAATAGAGGGGCGCACCAGGGAAGATATTGATTTGCGCTGATTAGCTAAGCTAAGGCTAAGTCTAGTTATTGTGCAGCCATGGCCTACCCGCCATTTGCCACTGAGCCAGCACCAATGCGTCGGCCCCAGGTGGTCAACGTGCATGAAGCAAAAACCCAGCTCTCCCGCCTCTTGCTCCAGGTGGAGCAGGGCGAAGAGATATGGATCGCCCGGGCGGGTAAACCAGTAGCGCGCCTCAGCGCCTGGGTGCCCACCCCCAGCGCCGCCCACGCCCCTGGCGCCATGCGGGACGCCATTGCCATCGCCGCCAACTTCGACGCACCGCTGAGATGAAACGCCTGCTGCTCGACACCCAGGTGCTGCTCTGGTGGCTGGCCGACGACCCGCGCCTGCCGGCCTGGGCCGTCGCCGCCGTGCAGGCGCCGGGGGCAGAGGTGTTCGTGAGCCAGGTGAGCCTCTGGGAACTAGCCCTTAAGCAACGCCAAGGCCGGGTGCAGCTCGACCTGGCCCGCCTGGAGCAGGAGGTGACCCGTCAGCACTTCCACTGGCTGCCCTTGCGCAATGAGCACCTGCTAGCCCTGGCCCAGCTAGATACGAGCGCCGCCCCCAGCGACCTCTTCGACCAGCTGCTGCTCGTGCAAAGCCGCCAGGAACCATTGTTGCTACTCACCGCTGACGCTGCCCTGCGCTCCTGCGGGGACACGGTGCTGGGGCTGGAGCCACCGTCGCCTGCCCAGCCATGACTGCAGCCAAGGGGCCAGCCATCACGGTGCTGGGGGGCGGCCTGATGGGCCTAGCCATTGCCCATCAATGTGCCCGCCGCGGCGAGCCAGTGCGGGTGCTGAGCCGGCGCCGCAGCGAGGCCGCAGGATTCGTAGCCGCCGGCATGTTGGCGCCCCACGCCGAGGGGCTCACCGGCGACCTGCTCGCCCTAGGGCAGGCCAGCCTGCAGCTCATCCCCTCCTGGGTGGCCCAGATCGAAGCCGATAGCGGCCTGAGCTGCGGTCTACGGCCCTGCGGCATCGTGGTGCCCTTCGCCACCTCGGCGGAGCGGGATGCCTATCCCACCGCCGCCTCCGGCCAGCGGCTCGATCGCCGCGGCCTGGAGCAAGAGATACCCGGCATCGGCGAGCCCTGGCAGGCGGGTCTGCTGTTTGAACAGGACGGCCAGATCGACAACCGCCGCCAGCTGATGCGCGCCCTGGAGCGGGCCTGCGTGGAACTGGGGGTGACCTTCGAGGAGGGCGCCGAGGTGTTGGAGCTGCTGCACGATCAGCGCCTCACCGGCGTGCGGCTGCGGGGCGCCGACGGGGAGGAGCGCCTCCTGGCCTGCGAGCGGGCGGTGCTGGCCTGCGGTGCCTGGAGCGCCCAGCTACTGCCCGAGCTGCCGATCGCCCCGGTGAAGGGCCAGATGCTGTCGCTGCAGGGGCCGCGGCAGGCCTTGGGGCGGGTAATTTTTGGGCCTGGCACCTACCTGGTGCCGCGGCAAGACGGCCTGCTGGTGGTGGGAGCCACCAGCGAACCCGAGGCTGGCTTCAGCGAAGGGCTCACCCCCGCCGGCCAGCGCCAGCTGCAAGAGGGGTTGGCCAGCCTGCTGCCGGAGGCGAGCGCCTGGCCGCCGATGGAGCGCTGGTGGGGCTTTCGGCCCCACACCCCAGACGAAGCCCCCCTGCTGGGGGCAAGCCCCATCCCCGGTCTCTGGCTGGCGGCGGGTCACCACCGCAACGGCGTGCTGCTGGCGGCGATCACCGCCGAGTTGGTGGCGGGGGCAATCCATGGCGACCTAGAAACCCCAGAAAAGGACCAGCTAAATAACTTCAGCTGGCGGCGATTTGGCCAGAGCTGATCAGCCCTCGACGCGCCAGGTCTGATCGGCGGGGGTCCAATCGCTCAATTCGGAGGGCTGGAACCACAGACCAATTTCGAATTCAGCGGTTTCGGGAGCATCGGAGCCGTGGATCACGTTGCGACCGATGTTGACGGCCAGGTCGCCGCGAATCGTGCCGGGCTCGGCCTCGAGGGGCTTGGTGGCGCCAATGAGCTTGCGGGCGCTGGCGATCACGCCATCGCCTTCCCACACCATCGCCACCACTGGGCCGGAGGTGATGAAGTCAACCAGGCCGGCGAAGAAGGGGCGCTCGCTGTGCACGCCGTAGTGGCTCTCAGCCAGTTCGCGGCTGGGGGTGAGCTGCTTAAGTCCCACAAGCTTGAAGCCCTTGCGCTCGAAGCGACCCAGGATCTCGCCCACCAGGCCGCGCTGAACGCCGTCGGGCTTGATAGCAATGAAAGAGCGTTCGGCGGCCATGTAAGAAACAGTCAGATCCGGCTCATCGTCTGCGGCGGCCCTGCCCATTGGCAAGCACAGTGGTGCCGTGATCACCGCCCCCCACCAGCCCCCTGCCGTGACCGCGACGAGCCCCGCCGACCGGAATTCAACCGACTGGACAGCCGCCGCCGGAGCCGCCCTTTACGGGCTGGATCGCTGGGGCGACCCCTACTTCTCCGTGAGCGATCGCGGCCACGTGATGGTGCAGCCCCGCGGCGACCGGGGCGGCTCCCTCGACCTGGTTGAGCTGGTGCAGGAATTGCAGGGCCGCGACCTGTCGCTGCCACTGCTGATCCGCTTCGACGACATCCTCGAAGACCGGCTGGAACGGATCCATGCCGCCTTCGAGCGCGCCATCGCCCAATACGGCTACGGCGGCCGCTACCAGGGCGTGTTTCCGGTGAAGTGCAACCAGCAGCGCCACGTGGTGGAGGAGCTGGTGGCCTGCGGTCGACGCTGGCATTTCGGCCTCGAAGCCGGCAGCAAGGCGGAGCTGCTGATTGCCCTGTCGCTGATCGACGACCCCGAGGCGCTGCTGATCTGCAACGGCTACAAGGACCAGCGCTACATCGAGACAGCGATCCTGGCCCGCCGGCTTGGCCGACAGCCGGTGGTGGTGATCGAGCAGGCCGATGAGGTGGAGCGGAT
>CAZKER010000305.1:0-8724 GCA_964551845.1 uncultured Cyanobium sp. | reverse complement strand
GAGCCGGGTGGCTCCATTGGCCATGTGGCTGCTGCTGAAGGCCTTGTCAGCTGCCAGCAGGTTGTCGAGCTCTGCGCTCACCAGGGCCCCGTAGGGGATGCAGAAGGGCGTGCCGCTCCAGCGCCCCCCCCAGCGAATGCTTTTGGGAGCTAGCGGCCAATCGGGGCCTGGGTAGTGGTGGTCGTTGGCGTAATTGCCCACAGCTATTGACTCCAGCTCGCCGCTGGCGTTTACCGGGAGTGGCGCCTGGGATTCAGCGCTGCCTAGGGGGAGCAGGTGCTGTTCCAGCACCAGTGAGCGGCCCACCAGCCGTCGTCCTTCCCGCCAGTAGGGCATGGCCGCCAGCCAGGGCGCAGGACTGCCGGCATCAGCAGGAAAGGCATCGCCAAGTTGAAGCCAGCCCCCACTTGCTAGCTCAAGTGCATCTGCAAACTGCCGGCTGTAGTTCTGCATCTCGGCAGCCAGGGCGGCTTCCTCAGCTGGGTCACCGCTGAAGGCGCGTTCCAGCCCCTGATGCCAGTCATTGCCGTGCAATGGCCAATTGAGCATCACAAGACCGCCCGGCAGGCGCCCATAGCTGATCGTGCGCTCCAGGCCGAAGGCATCGCAGGCCTGTTCAAACGGCGCAGCCAAGGGCGGGGGGGCTGCAGCTGGCGGCAACACTTCGCTTTGGAGCTGACCCATCACCACCCAGGTGGGCGATTGCACAGGTTGTTGCTTGAAAAAAGCTTCCGTTTCCAGCCGTTTACGGCTAGGTGCGCTGGGTTCGCCCCATTGCTCCTGAGCCTCCCAGCCGAGTCGAAATGATGCCTCCGCTAGGGGCAGCAGGTCGCCGCGGTCGCTGCCATCGACCACAACTTTGCAGGCCAGCCATTGGGTTTCACTCATGTGCTGCAGCTTTAGAGCCGTGATGCGGGCACCCTGACGCTCTACCGCCAGCAGCTTGCAGCCAGGCCACCACTGCAGATTGGGGAGTTCGCGCACCCAGCCCTGCAGGATCGCTTCGGCGGTTGCGGGCCGGTAACCAAAGCAACTCACCCAATTTTGATCCAGTCCTTCGGGCTCCGCCCGCTCAAGGGCGCGCAGAAAGGCACCCCAGAGGCCTGTCTGCCAGGGGGTGAGCTCACTGCCATCAGGGCAGCAAACGCCAGCGGCGCTCACCATGCCACCAAGCCAGTTGCCAGGGGTGAGTAACAGCGTGCTGGCACCGCCGCGGGCCGCCTGGATAGCTGCGGCCACGCCACCGGTGCCCCCCCCCCACACCAAAACATCCACCGCTTCTGAGGGCAGGGTCAAGACTGGCTGGCACGGCTGGCTCAAGACTCGCAGGGGATGATCTGAGATGCGGCCACCGTGGTCAGCCTTTCGGTCCGTCGCCGCTCCGTAGTATCAAAGGGATGACTTACACGCTCACCACACCCCTCTATTACGTCAACGACCGCGCCCATCTCGGCAGTGCTTACACAACGCTTGCCTGCGATGCGGTGGCTCGCCACCAGCGGCTGAGGGGTGAGCCGGTGATGTTCATCACCGGCTGCGATGAACACGGCCAGAAGATCCAACGCACGGCCGAAGCAGCTGGACTCAGTCCGCAGGCCCATTGCGATGCAATCAGCGAGGGATATCGCGATCTTTGGAGCCGCTGGCAAATAAGCAACGACCGTTTTATCCGCACCACCGACCCCCGCCACCGGCAACTGGTGGCTCAATTCTTTGCCCGCGTGCAAGCCAGCGGCGACGTCGTGGAGGGGCGCCAGCAGGGCTGGTATTGCGTTGCTTGTGAGGAATTCAAGGACGACGCACCGGGTAGTGAGGATCCGGAATGCCCCATCCATCGCAAACCGCTGGAGTGGCGCGATGAAGTCAATCTGTTTTTCCGACTTTCTCGCTATCAGGCCCAGATCGAAGCCTTGATCCGCCAGCCGGGCTTTATTGCCCCCGCCAGCAGGCAAAAGGAGGTTGAAAACTTTGTGGCCCAGGGGCTGCGCGACTTTTCAATCTCCCGGATCGACCTGCCATGGGGCATACCGGTGCCCGGCCATGAAGGCCATACTTTTTATGTGTGGTTTGACGCCTTGCTCGGCTATCTCACTGCCCTGCTCGACCCTGCCGAGCCTGTTGTCCTGGAGCAAGTGCTGGAGCGTGGTTGGCCGGCCCAGCTCCATGTAATTGGCAAAGACATCCTGCGCTTCCATGCGGTTTATTGGCCGGCGATGCTGCTTTCGGCGGGGCTGCCGCTCCCGGGGAGGGTGTTTGGCCATGGCTTCTTGACCCGCGAGGGCCAGAAGATGGGCAAGTCGCTCGGCAATGTGCTCGACCCTGAGGTGCTGCTTGAGCGCTGCGGACGCGATGCGGTGCGCTGGTATCTGCTGCGCGACATTCCCTTTGGGGAGGACGGTGATTTCCAACAGCAGCGCTTCGTCGACCTAGTCAACAACGATCTAGCCAACACGATCGGCAACCTGCTAAATCGCACCTCCTCGATGGCACGGCGTTGGTTTGCCGATGCCGTGCCACCAGCCGGAGCCGCCGCCAAATCCGATCACCCCCTTGCTGTTGCTGCCCTCGCGGCCGGCAACACCGTGAATTCGGCCTTAACCAACCTGGACTTCCGCCGCGCCGCTGAGGCCGCGTTGCAGCTAGCCATTGCGGCCAATGGCTTCCTCAACGACCAGGCGCCTTGGAAGCAAATGAAGCTGGAGGGTCAGGAGAATCTTGTGGCAGCGGATCTGTATGCCGTGCTCGAGGCCACCCGCTGGGTAGCGGTGCTACTTGCCCCGCTACTGCCTGAGCTTTCTGATCGGATGCTCGTACAGCTAGGCCAGGAGCCCTTTGCCAGTGGGCCGCCGGCGTCTGCTACATCCCCCAGTAGTAATCCCCCCGCTTGGCTGGTAGCCCAGCAATGGGGTCAGCTCGAGCCGGGACTCCCCCTGATTGAGCCCCAGCCTGTGATGTTGCGACTTGAGCTCGATTCACCACTGTGAAAACGATTGCGCGGCCTCACTGGCGGCCCCTGCTGGGCCTGGGCCTGGGTGCCTTGGCCAGCCTGCCCGCCCTGCTGGTTGGTTGCCGCAGCCAGGTGACTAAGGAGGAGCCGGCCCAGCCATTTGTCTTCCGTTCCCTCAACCTGCGCCAGAAGGATTCCAGCGGACGTCCCCTGTGGGAATTGACCAGCCCAGAGGTTCGCTACGACCTCAGTCGCCGTGTTGCCCAGGCTCGCGAGCTGCGAGGCATCATCTACGCCAAGGGTCAGCCCATGTATCGGGTCACGGCTAGCAGCGGCACAGTGATCAACGACGGCGAGGTGGTGCAGCTGGAGGGCCCGACCCGGCTGCAGCGACTTGGGCCCAAGCCGCTTGTTGTGACCTCCACACGGGTGCGTTGGTATCCCAAGCAGGAGCGCATGGAACTGGACCGCAGTCCGCGGGCCTCCCAGGGAGACCTGCGTGTTTCCGCTCAGCGCGCCCGATTCTGGATCAAGCAGGACAAGTTGGAACTGAGGGGTCTGCCCCTGTTGGAGCGCCCCGGAGCGGTTGGATTGAAGTTGACGATGAACTCAGCAGATTGGTTTCCGACCACGGGCCAATTGATTGGCCGGGGGCCTGTGCGGGGGGAACGGCGTCTAGCGGGCAATGGGCTCCAGACCCTTTCGTCCCCCGCCCTCAGCGGCAACTCCCTGCTTCAGGTGATCGACCTTCATGCCCCTGTGCAGGTGCTGGATCCCGGCCGCAAGGCCCGTCTTGATGCCAGCCACACTCGCCTTGACCTGGCACGGCAGTTGATCACCAGTCCCCATCCCTTTATCGCTTTGCTGGATCAGTCCCGCCTGAGCGGGCTGGGCTTTGAGGTGCTTGGTCCAATCAACACCTTGGTGGTTCCCCAGGACTGCCGCCTGAATCAGCCGACCGATTCCCTTGTCGCCAATCGCTGCACCTGGAATTGGCAGACAAACCAGATTGAGGCCCTTGGTGACGTGGAGCTGCGCCGCACGGCTTTCTCACAAGTCACCCGGGCCAAGCAACTTAAGGGTGTGCTTACAAAGCAGGGACTGGCTGTGTTTAGCAGTCCTGGGGGTCGGGTGGAGACCCGGGTGACCCTGCCTCCCCGGGCCCCAGCAAAGCCTGGCTCCCGCAAACCGGCTCCATTCGCCCTCTAAGCCGCTGGGCCCAACCCTCAAGCCAGATCAGATCACTGCGGCTGAAGCAGCGGGGCGACCAGCCGGCAAGCACCACCAGCCCTTCTAAGCCGAGGGGTTGCACCACAACGGCTGGCACCCCGGGTAGCAGCCCATCAAATTCAGCCCTGCCTGGATAAAGGCGCAGGTCTACCAGTGAAATTGCGGCATCTTTTTCCTGGGCTCGACGGCAGATGGCCCCGGGCTCAAAGGGCGCATCGATTAGCAGGCCGCGGCGCAGCAGACACCTGCCCTGCCAGAGCACCACTACCGCTGCCGCCGGACTGGCAGTGAGCAACATCTGACTGCCCCAGCCCAACTCCTCGGCCAGGTCATCAGGCAGCCCCTCTGCGAGCACAAGTCCTTGCACCCCCTCGAGGGCAACGCGAGCAGCAGCCTCGGGCACGACCCGAGTCCAGAGAACGCTCACCAGCATCAGTCCTACCGCCAGAAAGCTTGCCAATACGGCAGCCCGCTCCAGGGCTGGATCGGTGCTGGCGGCAGTGCTCTGGTTCAGTACCACCATGGCAAGAGAGGCCACTCCAGACCAAAGACAGATCCGTGCAGGAGTGGAGGAGGCCATGAGCGTTAAGCAGGAGGCGACAGCAGGGCCCGCAAGCGGCAAACTAGTTCCATATTGGGCCTGATCCGTTGCCCCCTTTCCTGCGCGTGCCCCGTCGGCTCTCCCTGCTGGGGGTTGTGGCTGCCCTGTTTATGGGCTTCACCACCACCCTGATGCCAGCACCAGCTTTGGCCATTGCCGCCAGTGGTCTACCGCCCGCCGCTCCCCAGGAGCGCATTCTTGACACCGCGGACGTGCTCAGCCGGGCCGCAATCGGCGAACTCAGTAAAACTCTCGAGAGCTTTTCAGCAGAGCGCGTCGATGCGCACCTGATCACTGTTAATCGCCTCGACTATGGGCTGAGCCTGCTCCAATTCGGCAACCAGGTTCTGGAGCGTTGGTCAGAGTCTGGCTCAGAGCCCAATCAGGTTTTGTTCTTGATCGATAGCCAGACGAACAGCACCGCGGTAGTGACCTCACCTGGTCTCGTTACCCAGCTTGATTCCAGCTTGCTGCGCAGCACGGCTCGCACCACCATGGCCCAGCCGATCCGAGATGGTGGTCGATACCGCCAGGGAAGTCTCGATGCGATGACTCGCCTGCTCACTGTGCTTCAGGGAGGAGAAGATCCGGGTGAGCCAATCACTTCCGAGGTTGTGAGCCAGCCCACAAACGTCCCCACAAAGGAGCAAACACAATCAAGCAACGCATTCACGTGGGTTGTGGTGTTGCTAACGGTTGGCACGATCGTGCCCATGCTCACTTGGTGGGTCTTCTCGCGCTGATCCAATGGCATTGACCAACTGGATGGGGGCGTTTGGGCGCGCCCAGTCCCTCGACCTAAGTAACGATCTAGAGCGCGGTTATGAATCCGCTCTGTTGATCCAGAGCATTGAGCTGGAGCATTACAACGACAGGCCCGTCCGCCCGGAATTAGACCTACGCATTCCCAGGTCTGCCCAGGCCAAGTTGCTGCGTCGATTCCGAGCTGCCCTTGATGTCTGCCGTCAGTCAGTGCAGACCCTGCAAACCCACCGGGGCGAACTGGCCGGTCAGGAGATTCGCCAGTTTCAGCTGATCGAGTCTGTTGTGGCTCGCTACGCCGCCAGTAGGGATCCTCTGCCTGCCATCAGTCGCTCTCCTGAGGTGCTGCCCCGCAGCCTGATTGGCGTCGTTGATCAGGTGCGCCGCCAACTTGACCCCGAGGCGGAGGCGAATGTGGTGGCTGGCTTTCGCCGCCGCCGAGATTCCACCTTGGTGTCGCTGCGCATCCTGCTGTTGCTGATTTTGGTGCCGGTGCTGGTGCAGCAGATCAGTCGAACCTATGTGGTCTCGCCCCTGGTTGATCGCTTCGCCCCAGACAACGCATTCCTCACCTATCCCAAGCCAAAGCTCGAGGAGAAGGCCGTTGAGAAATTGCGTGTTTTCCAGGCAGAGATTGAATTTGATGCTCTCTTGAACGGCAATCCCCTACCCAGCCGCAATGAACTGCAGGTACAGCTAGCGAGCAAGGCCCAAGAGCTTAAGGATGAGGCCGACTTGGAGAGCACCCACGCCATTAAGAATGTGTTAGCCGACCTAGGTGGTCTTATCGGATTTGCGGTCGTTTGCCTGTTTGGTCGCCGTGATCTGCAGGTGCTGCGTGGATTTCTTGACGAGCTGGTGTACGGCCTAAGCGACAGTGCCAAGGCCTTCGCGATCATCCTATTCACGGATATCTTTGTTGGCTTTCACAGCCCGGAAGGCTGGACTGTGCTGCTGGATGGGGTGGCGAATCATCTTGGCTTGCCTGCCCAAGAAAACTTCATTATGTTATTCATTGCCACCTTCCCAGTGGTATTGGCGACGGTGTTCAAGTATTGGATCTTCCGCTATCTCAATCGTGTCTCGCCTTCTTCTGTTGCCACGCTGCACAACATGAATGGTGGCGGCTGATCCCTCCCCCACTTGCACCCTTGTGCTCGGTCCAGCCCGAAGTGGCAAAAGCCGCTGGGCTGAGCACCTTGCTAAACACTCTGGGTTGCCTGTTACTTATGTAGCAACAGGTCCCCGACCATCCCTTGACGATGCCGCCTGGGCGGCCCGGGTCCAGAACCATGTGATTCGGCGGCCATCCCACTGGACCACCATGGAGGTTGATTTCGCCCTAGCGCAAGAGCTCAGGTGCCTCAAGCCCCCTGGCTTGGCCCTGGTCGACTCCCTCGGCACCTGGGTAGCCGCCGGCCTCAATCTCGACAGCCCTGCCTGGCAACAACGCACAGCAGAGCTTGCCCACAGCGTCAGTTCCTGTGCAGTTCCCGTGCTTATGGTCAGTGAGCAAACCGGTTGGGGGGTGGTGCCTCCCACCGCGATCGGCGGCCTGTTTCGCGACCGCCTCGGGTCGCTAGAGCAACAGCTGGCCCCCCTTTGCAGCGCCATTTGGTTGGTGATTGCTGGTCGGGCTCTCAATTTGACGAGCCTGGGAATGGCCGTTCCCACTGATTGACCATGCCCAGAATCGTATTGTTTGAACCACAGATTCCGCCCAACACAGGCAACGTGGCTCGCACCTGCGCCGCCACTGGCACGGAATTGCACCTGGTGGAGCCGCTGGGCTTCCAGATCGATGATCGCCAGCTCAAGCGGGCTGGCCTCGACTATTGGCCCCTGGTGTCCCTGCATTGCCATGCCAGCTGGTCAGCATTTGCTGACCAGCGTGTCCGCAGCGGCGGACGCTTAATCGCCCTTAGCAGCCACGCCCGCCAGGCATACACCAGCTGGACATTTGCAGCCGATGACTGGCTGCTATTTGGCCGCGAGACCGACGGCCTACCAGCGGATGTGCTGGGGTCGGCTGATGCGGCCCTCACGATTCCGATGGCTTGTGGCGCGCAGCCCGATCAGGCGGGTGTGCGCAGCCTCAACCTCTCGGTGTCAGTGGGGGTGGTGCTGTTTGAGGCTCTGCGCCAACAGAATTCGCTGACATTGGCGTGATCTCCTGATGTGACAGGGATCTGAGCCAGCCTGCAGCGCCGGTTGTCGCATTGGCGACTTGTCTCAGGGAGTTTAGTCCGCTACTGTCTGGCCGGCTTGGTGATTATGGCTTCTTCACAAGCTTGTCCATTAGTAAGAACTGCATGAAGCCTTTGCAAACGACTCTGCGAATCCTGATCCCCTGTGCCATTGCCTTGCCGGCAGTGGTTGCAGCTCTAGACCCCGCCGATATCGACAAGGCTTCCGTTGACACCCTGATCGCCGCCCTGCCTGCACCCAGCACCGACAAGATATGGGTGAAGGTGCGCCAGGCGATCTCTGTTGAAGAGCTTTCCAGCAGCCTCAGGCTCGAGGAGGAGCGTCTGGCCAGGCTCAACGACGTCAATGAAGACCACCATTTCCGCCAGGGTGATTGGCTGGTAGTTCCCAGCCAGCAATCACGGCAGATCAAGCAACTAGCCGCTATTGACACCAGCGAGTTGCGCCGCACGCCCCCCCTCCAGTCCCTGCCCCCAGTTGAAGAGCGTGCTGTTGTCCGCTTTGGGGACACGGTCGTCAAGATTTCCCAGCGCTACGGCCTGACCCTTCAGGAGCTTCTGCGTCTCAATCCGGGCCTTGAAACTGCTCGGCTTGTGGTGGGAAGCCAGGTGCGCCTTGCGCAGTCTGCCCCTGGGCGCACCCGTATGGTCTTGGGCCTCAAGCCGACCACTAGCGGCGGCATCAGCTGGCCAGAACTCCCCGGATTCGATCAGCTCAATAGGCCATTTGACGGACCCAGCTCAGCCCAGGGCTGGATGTGGCCCACCAAGGGTGTATTCACATCGGGGTATGGCTGGCGTTGGGGCCGTATGCACAAGGGCATCGACGTGGCCAACAACGTGGGGACTCCTATAGTCGCCGCCAAGGCCGGGCGGGTTGTCTTCTCTGGCTGGCATGACGGCGGCTATGGCTATCTCGTAACCCTTGCCCATGCCGATGGCAGCCGCTCCCTTTACGGCCACAACAGTCGCCTGAT
>CAZKER010000304.1:0-5166 GCA_964551845.1 uncultured Cyanobium sp. | reverse complement strand
CAGCCCATGAAGTCGCTGGCGTGGCCCCCTTCCATGGCGGCCAGTCGCTCCAGTTCCTGCTGATCATTTGGAATGGCGCGGGCAAGCAGTCGGAAATGTCGTCCAGCGAGATTTTCACCCACTACCACCATGCCGTTGATGCGGCTGTAGGCATCGCGGTAGGCGGGGTTGGTTATGTCGGGAGTGGATTGGTTGCTAGTCATTGTCATAATATGTGCAGGAGACAAGGCGCAGTGCTTATCAGAGGGCTTATCAGGGTGCTTTTCGGAGGGCTCATTGAGATACCTCCATCGGTTGCATCAATTGCCGAAGTAGCAGGAAGCTAAAGCGTGCCTTTAGGGCCAGCTGCCGCATGAGGTTTGTTTCACTGGCTTTCAGCTGGTGAAAGGTTTCAACCAGTTGATTACGCAGACCGAAATAGCTGGCCTCCAGCTTGAATACCACGGGAAAGGCACGGCGCGCTGTGCGGTTGGTTTGGCGGATAACTTCATCATCAAAATGTTCGGGATCCATGCCAAGCAGCTGGTAGAAGTTGCCCCGCTCACAGACTGTGAGGCTGTGAGTTAGAAAAACACTCCAAAGAAAGAAGCGACTGAGCAATCTTCCCCTGATGCCATTCGTCAGCCCTGGCCAGCAGCGGATTAGGAGATTAAAAATGTCGCCATGGCGGTTTTCGTCCTGACACCATGGCTCGAAAAAGTCGAATAGGGGTGCGAATGAATGTCCTGGATTGGCCTTGAGATGGCGATCAATTAGAATATATCGCCAATAGCCAATCTTTTCGGAAAGAAACACCGAATAAAGAACCCAGTTCAGTGGGAACCAGGTGACGGGCCTCTTGCTGCTGAGTGAAGGTAGATCGATCTCAATCCCCTCGGCTACAAGGGCTCTGTTGAGAAATCCAGCATGTCTAGCTTCGTCTCTGGCCATCAGATTGAATAGGCGGCCAAGGTCTGTTCGCTGAGCCTTCATCAACTGGCGAGAAAGCTCCTTGAACAATAAAAATCCTGAAAACTCTGATACGCAAGAGCGCACCAGATAGCTCTCATAAGCGTCCTTCTCGATTGGATTCAGGCTGCACATGCGGCCCATCGGGACCTTGCGATCGAAGTGATCGCGGTTGTAGTCGGCCTCCATTTCGGCGAGCATGGCGTCGAAGGTTGGCCGTTGCGGCCCCAGGTCTGTACGCGCGGCCTTGGCGACATCCGTGGTGTAGAAGCGCGGGGCGAGCATGTTTTCCCGCAGGTGTGGGGCTGGTGCTGCGCTTGCCATGGGAGAGATGGGAATGGGGATTCGGCAGTGCAGAGGAGCAGCTCGTTGGCTGTACGGCTATCAGGATATCACGGAAGTGTGATTTCAGAGTAGCTGCTATGCGTGTGATGCTCTAGGGTGATCACGTCACATTGCAGTGGAGCTTGGCGGTGGAGCACCTGGCGGACTATTTCAAGGTGTTCTCGGAGCCGAATCGGCTTGCCGTGCTCCATGCCCTGCGCGCGGGCCCCCTCAACGTGACTGCCGTTGTGGAAAGCACCGGCCTGAGCCAGGCGCTGGTTTCGAAGCATCTCAAGCTGCTCACCATCGCCGGTGTGGTGCAGCGTCGACCAGAGGGGGCCCTCGTCTACTACGAGGTAGTCGATATGGGCGTCTTCAAGCTGATTGCCCAAGCTGAAAAGCTGTTGCTTGCTTTTCGCCGCCAACAACTAGATGCCCTTGCTGCCTTTCTCTGATGGCAGAAGAGCAGACCAGCCGCCAATACCTGCGTGCGGCCTTGGAGGCCGGTGAGCGCAACCTCCAGGGTCTGCGGCTCGGTGGTGTTGACGGTCTCGATCTCGACCTCTCTGATTGCAACTTGGAGGGCAGCTGTTTTAAGGAAGCACGTTTCGGCCACGCCTGCCTTCGGGGGGCACAGGTGCAACGCTGCTGCTTTCAGCAGGCTTTGCTGTGGGGAGCGGATCTCTCCGCAATGCAAGCCCAGGGATCCTTCTGGCACGAAGCCGACCTTTCTGGCTGCCGCCTCCAGGAATCGAACTTTGATCGGGCAGTGATGCACCGCTGCTGTCTACGCGGCGTTGTGGCTGCTGGCAGCAGCTGGAAACAAGCGCGGTTGGTAGAAGTCGACTTCCGCTCAGGACTCGATCAACTCACGGATCTTGGCCATGCTGATTTCGCGGAGGCTGACCTTAGTTTTGCCCTTTTGGAGGGCGCCAACCTGCAGGGTGCCAACTTGCAGGGCAGCTGCATCTATGGAGCCAACCTTCGGAGCTGCAATCTGCGCCAGGCGGATCTGAGCGGTTGCGACCTGCGCGATACCCAGCTGCAGGGAGCCGACTTGGAGGGGGCCTGCTTGGCTGGCGCGCTTCTGGCGGAAGGCCAGAGACCCTGATTCAGGCCCTGCCCATGCCGCGTTGGTAGGCCGGTCGGGCCTGGGTGGCGGCGATCGTGGCCTGCACGTTGGGGTAGGGAGTTAGATCGATCTGGGGGAAGAAGATCGGCAAATAGGCCAGGTAGGCATTTACAGCGCAGTCGGCAACGCTCCAGTCCGGATCGCCCCAGGGCCCTGCCAGCAGGGAGCGGCCGTTTGTAAGCATCCCATCGAGCACCCCCATCAACTTCGGGAATTCCCGCTCCCGGTTGGCAGGCACAAACAGCGCCACTGCCAGGGTGGCATTGGCAAACAGGATCCACTGGTTTGCCAGGGCCCGCTGGGCCGCCACCTCAGCCGCCGTGCCAGTGAATTCGTTGGCGTGGTGATCGGCCAGATGCAGCAGGATGGCCCCGCTCTCAAACAGCTGAAGCGGTTTGCCGCCAGGCCCGCACAGGGTTTCATCAACCAGGGCTGGCACCTTGGCGAAGGGGTTGATGGCACAAAAGGGCTCCTGCTTGTGCTCGCCTGCCTCCATGTCGAGCTGAATCCAGTCGTAGGCAATCCCCTTCTCCTCCAGATACCACCGGGGCATTGAGGCGCGGCTGCGGGCGCCGCCGTAGAGCTTCAGGGTCATGGATTTGTGCTGGGTGGTTCAGGAGTTGCGGCAAAGCCGTTGGATGTCGGTGCTGCGATAAAGGCTGTTCGAGTCACCGGGCTGGGCCTCGGCCAGCTTTGTGTTCTTGGTGAGGCTGTTTGTTGCTCCAAGCCGGTTGGCAAGGGTTGCCTTTTCTACGCCTCGGGCTGCACGCCACTCGGCGCAGAGCTCCAGGTTGCCAGGCGCCAATGCTGCAACCACACAAATTGCCAGCCAGGGGTGGTTGGCTGTGCTCCGCCAGCGGGGTATGCGGATCAACGCCGCCCTGGATTCCCCTCGAGCAGAGATAATCCCTGTAGTTGAAGAGGCCTCTGCCATGACCATCGCCCTGTTGATTGCTCTTGCCGGTTCTTTGGCACTGATGGCTGTGATCGTCAAGCGTCTTGAGCAGGCCTGAGGTAGCGCTGGGAGCCACGGCACACTTGCACGGGATTGGTTTTGGCCCGCTTGGCTGCGTACATGGCGTTGTCAGCTGCCGCCAGCAACTCTTCACTCGTGTTGCCATGCTCCGGATAGCGGGCTACGCCCACGCTGGCTGAAATCGCTATGGAGGGGTCCACTTCGAGGTAAGGAGCGCGACTGGCTACCACCAACTTCCAGGCCATGCCCAGGAGCTCTTCGGTGCTGCCTGCCTCCGGCACCAGCACCACAAATTCATCGCCCCCCTGGCGGCACAGCAGGTCGCCTTCGCGGATCACGCTGCGGAAGCGATCGGCAACCAGCTGCAGCACCCGGTCACCCACGTTGTGACCAAAACGATCATTAACAGGCTTGAAGCCGTCAAGGTCGAGGTAAAGCAGGGCGACGGCATGGCCGTGGCGTTTAGCCAGGGCGAGGTGTCGCTCCAACTGCTCCATCATCATGGAGCGGTTGGCTAATCCGGTCAGGGTGTCGTGCTCGGCCATGAAGCGCACGGCCTGTTCAGCCCGTTGCCGCTCGGTCACGTCATGCAGCATTCCCACGTAGTACTGGGGCTCGAGGCTGTCGTCGCGCACGGTGGAAATACTGAGGTGATGGCAGCGGATATCACCGCTGCGCACCCGGTTCCAGATGTCGCCTTCCCAGAAGCCCTTGTGGATCAATTCATCCCACATCTTCTGGTAGAAGGCGTTGTCGTGCCGCCCGGACTTGAGCAGGTTGGTGCGTTGCCCCTTGATTTCTGAAAGGCGGTAGCCGGTGAGCTGGGTGAAGGCGTTGTTGGCCATCAGGATCCGGCCTTCGGGATTGCTGACCAGAATCCCCTGGCCGCTCTCCTCAAACACCGTGCTGGCCAGGGCCCGCTCCTGGGCGGCAGCCTCGCTGATCGCCAGAGCTTCGCGGGTGGCGAGATGGTTGCTGACGTGGATCCGGGTGAGCAGGGCGGCCACCAGGCTGCTGCCCAGACCCACAATCAAATTCATCCAGTAGGCGGAGTCGATGCCGTTGGGTCCCACCAGTCGGGGGGCGAGCTGAACGCCCACCAGCCAGGTGCGCCCAGCCACTGCGATGGTCTGGTAGCTGGGATGGCGCAGCTGGTTGCGGTTCAGCAACTTGAGGTTGTCGAAGAGGAGGCGATTGGCGTCGGGTTGGTCACCATCGAACACGAGCACGCCGGTTCCGGCCAGATCGGTGTTGTCGATGCCGCTGATGGCGCTATTCACCACATCGTTGATGCGTAGGGGGGAATAGGCCCAGCCAAGTAGCGCTTGCCGACTGATCTCCCGCACTTGCCCCCGATCGGCAAAGATCGGTAGATAAATAAGCACGCCTCGTTGTAGGTCTTCCTGGGTTTCCTGCACCAGTTGCACCTTGCCCGTGAGGCTGGCATTGCCGGTACGCCTGGCGCGCTCCATGGCCTGCCGCCGCACCGGCTCGCTGAACATGTCGAAGCCGAAGGCCCGCTGGTTGCGCCAGTCGAAGGGCTCTAGAAATTCGATGGCGCTGTAGTTCGCCCGGGGCCCGGGCGGCCGCACAGTGAAGGTGGGAAACCCTTCGCTGCGGATGCGCGACTCGTAGGCCTGGAGCTGGACTGCCGGAATCCAGCGGGCAAAGCCCACACCCTGCACGCCCCTGAGCTGGGTTGTGTTGAGGGAAACGGTTTCAAAAAAGGTGCTGAATTGCTGGCGATCCACCTCGCTGGAGGCGTTGAACAGCCCCACCACGGCGG
>CAZKER010000303.1:0-8148 GCA_964551845.1 uncultured Cyanobium sp. | reverse complement strand
CAGCCCCAGTCCCAGCTCCGGCTCCGGCTCCGGCTCCGGTCAGCATCGATGCTGACAGCTCCGCCAAGCTGCCAGAGCTATGGCAACACATCCTGGCAGGCCTGGAGTTGCCCTCCACCCGCATGTTGCTGTCCCAACAGGCCCGGCTGGTGCGCCTCGATGAGCGCCGTGCCGTGGTGCAGGTGGCCGGCAACTGGATGGCCATGGTGCAGAGCCGCCTGCCCCTGCTGGAAACTGCGGTGGCCAAAGCCCTGGGTAGCCCCCGCCAGCTCACGCTGGAAGGGGGTGGAGAGAGCGCCGCCCCAACTGGCGCTCCCAGTGCAGCCGCGGCCAGGCCGGCACCACCGTCGCCGACGCCGGCACGCCTGCCGATTCCAGCAGCGAACCAGTCCCCACCAGCCCTAGTAACCCCAACAGCCAGCCCCCCAGCTGAAGCAGCTGCACCGCCGATGGCCGCACCCCTCGATGAGAAGGCCCGAAGACTGGCGGAGTTCTTTAACGGCGAAGTAGTTGAACTCGATGGCCCCCTAGAGGGAATGACCGACGGCGAAGCAGAGGCGGCCGCCTGAACAGGGCGTGCTGGCTTGAGTAACTCAAACTCAGGCAGTTGCCGGATCTTCGATCGGGGCCTCTTCCTCCTCGCCGAGGTGCATGGTCTTAGCCCACACCAGGGACTTGGGCAGCAGGGCCATGCGCAGGCTGGTCCAGGGAATCACCACAAACCAATGACCCAGGTAGGCAATGCCCAGGGCCAGGTTCCAGACGTTCATTGCGGGCAGCGCCGGCCCCTCGCCAGGGCGGCGACAACCGGCCAGGATCGCTCCTCCAGAGAGCCCAAAGGCAACGAACGACAGGGGCCAGATGGTTGGGCGGGTGCCCGTAATGACGGCGCCGAGCAAATCGGCAATTGCCACCACCGGCAAGAAGTATTGGAGCAAGAAGAAGCTGACCAGATCAAGCTTTTGGACAGCGCTGAGACGCTCCGAAAGCAGGCCGGGCCAGTAGTCGAAGTAGCGCTGCAAACCGCCTTCAGCCCAGCGCTGGCGCTGGCGCCACAGAGCCGCCAAGCTCAGCACAGCCTCTTCCTGCACCGGCGGATCCCAGAGGATGCCAATCGTCTGGCCGTCCAGCAGCAGCCTGAAGCTGAGGTCGAGATCGTCGGTGACTGTGGCCTCGTTGAAACCGCCGCTGCTGAGCAGAGCGTCCCGACGCAACAACTGGCCATTACCGCGTAACTCCGCTACACCGCCTACCGCTAGACGGCCCTGCTGGATAACCGCATCAAGAGCCATCTCCATGGCCTGGGCCCGGGTCAGCCAGTTGGCGGTGGCATTCACCTCAGCCTTACGCAACTGCACCGCCGACCATCCACCAGCTTCTGCGTAGGGAATCAGCCGCTCAAGGGTGTCGCTCTGGAGATCGGCATCAGCATCGAGCACGAACATCCAGCGGCCCTGAAGCTGCTGCAGCACCAGGTTGAGGGCTCCCGATTTACCGCCGCCGGCATCAGCCTCACGCCGCAATACCTGCAAAAAAGGGTGGCGCTCCTGCAGCTCAGCCAACACCTGGGGGGTGCGATCACGGCTGGCATCGTCAATCACCCAGAGCCGCAGCTGCCCCTGCGGGTAACTCAACTGGGCAATCCGCTCTACCAAACGGCCGATCACAGCCTGCTCATCCCGAGCCGCCACCACCACGTCCACTGCGGGCAGGGGCTCCGGCTCTTGCGTGGCGGAAGCTTGAGATGGCTCCGAGGTGCCTGCTGAACCAAAAACCTGGCGCAACACGGTGCGCAAGCTGTACCCACCCAGCAGCACGGCCAGGGTGAGAGCCGGGATCAGGCGCAGCGACTCATGGAGCCAATGGGGCGCCATGCCCGCCCAGCCGCAGCCGATCAGGAACAGGGCCGACTTGCCGCGACGGTGATCGGTGGAACGGCCACCCGCAGCCATGACGATCCCGAAAGTCGCCAGACTCTAAGGGGAACTCGAGTCCGACCAGGGCAGGGACAGGGGGCTGGCACCCGGCAACGCCCTCAGGGACTGGAGGCTGGTGCCCGGGTAGTAGTGATCGAGAATGCGGGCCAGGCTCCAGCCGCGCCGGGCTAAGTCAATGGCGCCCGCCTGGGACAACCCGGCGCCGTGGCCAAACCCTCCCCCCTCAAAACTCCAGCGACCTGGGCCGTCAGGCCGCAATACAAAAAGAGTGCTGGGCAACTGCCGCAGGGTGCGGCGAATGGCATCACGACGTAGCACCACGCTCTGCATCACTCCGCTGGCGCCCCGTGCCTGGATTTCCAGCGCCAACACCCGACCACTGGGGCCCCGTTCCAGCACCGCCAGGCGTGTGGGCGGGCGACCCAAGTTCACAGAGGCGCGGCTAAGGGCCTGCTGGATCTGGACAGCATCGAGCTGGCGAGACCAGCGAAAGCGGGGATGGTCGAAGCCATAGGCGCGGGCGGTGGCAGCCAGCGCCGCCCCTAGCCGGGCCGGCTGCAACGGCAGGGACACCGCGGCCTCGACGGCCGGCGGACCATCCACCCGCGGCCGCAGATAGGGCAGGGCCTCTCCACTCCACACCTCCTCAAATCCGGCCGCAATGCCCCCATTTGTGGCGTGATAAACGCCATGAATCGGCGCACCCTGCCAGCTCAACACCTGGTACTGGGTGGCGGCAATCGCCTGGCGTACGGCCGCTCCGGCCTGGCGGGGGTCGGCATACACCTGACATTGGGTATCAGCGCATAGGTGGTAGCCGTCCACCACGAATCGCTCCTGGTTGCGCAGGGCCCAGGTGCGGGCGAGTACCGCCTGGGCCGCTAGCGCCGCCGGGGGGGAGCCGGCGCCAATCTCATGGGGCACAACTCCAAGCAGGTATCGCTCTAGGGGCACCTCCTCCACCAAAGACCAGCTGCCGTAGGCATCACCCTGGAGCCGGAACGGACCTGAAAACACGCCCCCCTGCCAGCGCAGCCCCCCCGGAGCCTCCAGGCGCAGGGGCCCCTCAAGCCGCACCATCCCGTTAGGGCGCCGTAGCTCCAGAACCAGGCGCTCGCGCTGCAGCTGCTCCACCAGCCGCGGCTTTACGCCAGCGGGGGCCTGGGCCTCGGCCTGGGCCCACACCTCCCACTCGGCCGGGTGGGCAATCACAGGGGTGGCACCAGCCTGTTGCCAGCGGCCAGCAGCCTCCTGGGCACTTTCGTAGCTGGCGAAGGGACCCCACACCTGACGGCGCAAGACCAGGGGCTCGGCCAATGGCAGCTTGCGCCAATACAACTTCAGCTGGGGCGCCTGAAACCGCTGACCCGTCGCGGTCTGCAGGGTGAGATTTCCAGCTGCGCTGCGGAGCTCCAAGGGAGCAGGCGGGCCCAGGTGGGCCGCCAGTGCCACCCAGAGCACTGGCGCTGTGGCCGCAACTGCCGGCGGTGGCGGCACAGGCCAATGCAAAGCTGCAGCAGAGCCCGGTCCGGGCGAAATGGGTGGCCCGGCGGCCCGGCATCCCCCCGCGAGCAGCAGCGTGCCGGCCCAAACACCTAATGGCAGCAACGATTGAGCCGAAGAAGACCGGATTAAGGACATTGCTGGAAAGGGAGGGTCTTGGAGGAAGGCTCTGCCACGTCGTACTCTGCTTCTTTGTGCCCGCCGCAAAGCGAGAAATGCCGAAGCTCAAGACCCGCAAAGCAGCCGCCAAGCGGTTCAAGGCCACCGGCACCGGCAAATTTCTGCGCCGCCGTGCTTTCCGCAGCCACCTACTCGATCACAAGAGCCCGAAGCGCAAGCGCTATTTGGGCACGATGGCTTTGGTTGATGAGCGCGATGCAGACAACGTGAGCGCGATGCTCCCTTACGCCTGACAGCGGCCTCGCTCGCTACTCATTTTTATCTTTCACTGATTTTCTGCCATGTCACGCGTCAAGAGGGGCAATGTTGCCCGCAAACGCCGTAACAAGATCCTTCGCCTAGCCCGAGGCTTCCGCGGCGGCAACGGCTCCCTGTTCCGCACCGCCAATCAGCGGGTGATGAAGGCGCTTTGCAATGCCTACCGGGACCGCCGCCGTCGCAAGCGCGATTTCCGCCGCCTCTGGATCGCCCGGATCAACGCTGCAGCTCGGCTAAACGGCCTTAGCTACAGCCGTCTGATGGGCGGCTTGAAGAAAGCGGATGTGCGCATCAACCGCAAAATGTTGGCCCAGCTCGCCGTGGTCGATCCCGGCAGCTTCGCCAGCGTTGTGGGTGCCGCTTCAAACTGAGTTCCACCGGTAGGTCTTTTTGGACGCCTTCCTTCCCCAGGCCTACCTAATCGGGCTAATCGTTTTGTTGGGGGTCGCTGCCGTAGTAGTGGCCCGTCAAATCTGGCGGGTGCGCGCAGACGAAGTCACCCTCGCCAAGCTCGAGCGCAACGATGGCCCTAAACCTTCAGACGCGGCGGCTTTGTACGAGCTCGGCTCTGTACAGCTGCGCAAGCGGCTGTATGGCCAGGCGGCCGAATCGCTCAAGCAGGCCCTGAAGAAAGCTGAAGCAGCTAAAGAGCCGGCTGAGGCCCAAGCCGTGATTCAAAACGCTCTTGGCTTCGCCCTGGCTGCTCAAAACAACTACAAGACAGCAATACGGCACTACCGACTGGCGCTGGAAGCCAAGCCTGCCTATCCGGTGGCCCTCAACAATCTTGCCTACGCCCTGGAGAAACAGCTGAAGCTGGAGGAGGCCAAGCAGGCATATGAGCAGGTGATTGCCCTGGATGCAAACAACAAAACTGCCCGCAAACGGCTAAAACTTTTAGCTCGCAAGGCCGGCCTGAATCAGGCGGCCTGAACCAATCTCTAATCAGCCCTCACCAGAGCCCACGTACTGCAGAACCGCTACTTGGGCTCGGCATACGGCCGGGAGCAGCCATGCTGCTGCTTGCAATTGGGCGCAGCTCTAGGCGACCGCCTGGGCTGGTCAGTCGGGGCGCTTGCCAACCCGAGAGCTGTAGACCCTGCAGACCCGTAAACACACCTCCCCTTTCCAGGCCCGGCACGTCGCATTGGCAGAGCATCAGCATGTCGAGCTGATCTGATTCGGCATTGAGGTTGCCCTGCATGGGGGTGGTGACCCCTCCCACCGTGAGCTCGCCGCGCAGGTCGATCATCTGGCCTACGGGCCTAACCGAGGCGAGCCTCAGCTCGACGTTCAGGCTCTGGGAGTTGTCGAAGGGCTGGTAGACACCCCGCCAGTTAAGCGGCATCTCCCGGGCCAGCAGCTCGGCCCTAGCTACCGGATCAAAAGTCTCCGCTCCCCCGAGACCACTGAGCGATTCTCCGCCGGCACTGCCGGCCGAGAGAGGGGTAAAGGGCACGAATGCCTCACTGCCCAGAGGAGTGGCCGCCTGCGCCGGAACCAAACCCAGTGGCGACAGCGCCAGTGGCAAGGCGACTAAGGGCAAAGCAGCACGAATAACGGCGAAAGACAAAACAACTAAACCGACTAATGGGAGGCTAGGACCGTTGCCGAGATCTGGCCCTGCTCCGTGGTCACCACCGCTCCCACCAGCGAACCGCACACCCCCCGAGATCCTCTTGTCATCGGTGGGCGCAGTTTCCGCAGCCGCCTAATGACGGGCACCGGCAAATATCCGAGCCTGGCGTCCATGCAGGCCAGCCTGACGGCCAGCAACTGCGAAATCGTGACCGTTGCCGTACGCCGGGTCCAGAGCCAGGCAGCCGGCCATGGAGGCCTGATGGAGGCCATCGACTGGCAGCGCATCTGGATGCTGCCCAACACCGCCGGCTGTGCCACCGCCGAGGAGGCGATCCGGGTGGCCCGCTTGGGGCGGGAGCTGGCCAAGCTGGCTGGCCAGGAGGACAACTGCTTCGTGAAGCTGGAGGTGATTCCGGACACCCGGCACCTGCTACCCGATCCATTCGGCACCCTGGCTGCCGCTGAGCAACTGGTGAAGGAGGGCTTCACGGTGCTGCCTTACATCAATGCAGATCCACTGCTGGCCAAGCGACTCGAGGAGGCCGGCTGCGCCACCGTGATGCCCCTGGGCTCCCCGATCGGCTCGGGCCAGGGAATCCGCAACGCAGCCAACATCGCCCTGATCATCGAAAACGCGAAAGTCCCGGTGGTGATAGACGCTGGCATCGGCGTACCCAGCGAAGCCGCCCAAGCCATGGAAATGGGCGCCGACGCCCTGCTGATCAACAGCGCCATCGCCTTAGCAGGCGACCCTCCGGCGATGGCACGGGCCATGGCAATGGCCTGCGAAGCCGGCCGCAGCGGCCTCCACGCCGGCCGGCTGCCGATCCGAGCAGACGCCAATCCAAGTTCGCCCCAGGTCGGCCGGATTGGGAGCTGAAGCCGAACGCCTGTAGTAGTTTGCGCTCGGAGCATCCGCTCGTCCTGCAGGGGTCTGGGGTTTTCGGAATGGGTTCGGAATGGGGGTGGCAATGAAAGTCTTCGTTCTCGGTGGCGACGGCTTCTGCGGATGGCCCTGCGCGGTGAATCTGGCCGAAGCAGGCCATGAGGTGGTCATCATCGACAACCTCAGTCGGCGCAAGATCGACGTCGACCTGGAGGTGGAGTCGCTTACGCCGATCGCCACCATGGGCGACCGCCTCAAGGCCTGGGAGCAGGTGGGCGGCAAGCCGATGCGCTTCGTGCACCTCGACCTGGCGCATGAGTACCAGCGGCTAGTGGATCTGCTGGTCGCCGAGCGGCCTGATTCCGTGGTGCACTTCGCCGAACAGCGTGCAGCGCCCTATTCGATGAAGAGCAGCGCCACCAAGCGCTACACCGTCGACAACAACGTCAACGGCACCCACAACCTGCTCGCCGCAATCGTGGAGAGCGGACTGGACATTCATATCGTGCACCTGGGCACGATGGGTGTGTACGGCTACGGCTCCCACCGCGGCGCAACCATCCCGGAGGGCTACCTCAAGGTGGAGGTACCCCAGCCCGACGGCAGTCGCTTCGAAGAGGAGATCCTGCACCCGGCCAGCCCGGGCAGCGTCTATCACATGACCAAGACGCTGGATCAGCTGCTGTTCCTCTACTACAACAAAAACGACCTGATCCGCATCACCGACCTGCACCAGGGGATCGTCTGGGGCACCAACACTGAAGCCACCGAGCGCGATCCACGGCTCACCAATCGCTTCGACTACGACGGCGACTACGGCACCGTGCTCAACCGCTTCTTGATGCAGGCAGCAATTGGCTATCCGCTCACGGTGCACGGCACCGGCGGCCAGACCCGCGCCTTCATCCACATCCGCGATTCGGTGAAGTGCGTGCAGCTGGCCCTCGAAAACCCGCCGGCTAAAGGCGAGCGGGTCAAGATCTTCAATCAGATGACTGAGAGCCACCAGGTGGGCGAACTGGCCCGCAAGGTGGCAGCCCTCACCGATGCCCAAATCAACTACCTGCCCAATCCGCGCAACGAAGCCGTCGAAAACGACCTGATCGTGGACAACCGCTGCTTCATCGAGCTGGGTCTCAACCCCACGACCCTCGATGACGGCCTGCTGGCTGAAGTGGTGGATGTGGCCCGCCGTTGGGCTGACCGCTGCGACCGCAGCCGCATCCCCTGCCAATCCGCCTGGACCCAGACCCAGGCCCAGGCCATCCAGACGGCCTGAGGCGCGACTCCAGACCCGTGAAGATCGCCTTTTTCACCGAAACCTTCCTGCCCAAGGTGGACGGCATCGTCACCCGGCTCACCAAGACGGTGCAGCACTTGGTGGCGGCTGGCGATGAGGTGCTGATCTTCTGCCCTGAAGGTGCCCCCGAGACCTACATGGGAGCCCAGGTGGTGGGGGTGCCGGCGATGCCCCTACCCCTCTACCCCGAGCTCAAGCTGGCCCTGCCGCGGCCGGCGGTAGCCGAAGCCCTGGATCGCTTCAAGCCAGATCTAGTGCACGTTGTGAACCCCGCCGTACTGGGGCTCGGCGGCATCTGGCTGGCCAAAACCAAGGCCTATCCCCTGGTAGCCAGCTACCACACCCACCTGCCCAAATACCTGGAGCACTACGGCATGGGCATGCTGGAGCCCCTGCTGTGGGAACTGCTCAAGGCCGCCCACAACCAGGCCCGCCTCAACCTCTGCACCTCCACAGCGATGGTTCAGGAGCTGAGCGAGAAGGGCATCCAGCACACCGACCTG
>CAZKER010000302.1:0-8100 GCA_964551845.1 uncultured Cyanobium sp. | reverse complement strand
TCCCTTTCGATATGGTTTTCCTATTCAAGTGCCAGCGAGCTTGCCGGCCCGCCCATCGACAAAAAGGAAACCTAAGCAGGAGGCGCCGGCTAGTCGCTTCGTGCCCCAAACCCATCAGGCACCTTGGAATCGGCTTTGCCCATGCGGATGTAGCCATGCAAAAACCCGTACTACAGTTAATTCATTCGTCGTACAGGGTTAAGCCCTGCGGGCCATGCCGCTCACCGTCAGGCTTGATTCCGACACCGAGCACTTTCTCAATGACCTGCTGGTCGAAACCGGCCAGGACAAAAGCTCTCTGATCCGCCAGCTAATCCGTGAGCGCTGGCAGCAGCGGCAACCACGCCCCTCCATCACCCAGCAACTGGGCGGCCATCCCGAGACCTTCCTCGACACCCTGCCAGCAGGCGGCGCGGAACGGCAGCAGCGGCGCCGGCTTCTTGGCCAGCACCTACAAAAGCGCCGAGAGGAGCGGAGCTGATGCAGCGGATCTTGGTCGATTCCGGCATCCTGCTGAGCTACTACCAGCAGCAGGAACCGCTCCATCAAGCGGTTATCGCCTTCTTTGACCAGAACACGGCTCAGCTCATCACCTCACCTATTTGCATCGCTGAGGTGCTCTGGCTGCTTGGTAATCCAGGTAACCCCGGAGTGCTGGCTGCTCAAAACCACCTGCTTACCGCTGTGAGTCGCGGTGGCATTGAGGCCATCAACCTGCTTCCAGAGGACTACTCCCGTGTCGCCGAGCTCAACGGGCGCTACGCAGACCTGCCAAGTGATTTCGCCGATCTCACCTTGGTGTCCCTCTCCGAGCGGCTTGATGTCGCTGAGATCCTCACGCTTGACAGCGACTTTGATGTCTACCGCCGTTTTCGTAAGCAACCCTTCTGCCGGATCCCTCTCTGCTAAGCCCTGCATCAGGCAAGGAAAGCGCAGACCAATAGATCGGTCAAACAGATCGGCGATCTGAACAAAGTGCCTGCAACTAGAGCATTCTGAGCGTTGGCGGAGAACAAGGATCAGACACTCCGTCAATCTGCCCTCATCACGCACTGTCCCCAGTGAGTCATGCGACTGCTCTTGGTCCACCAAAACTTCCGGGCCAGTTCAAGCACCTAGCGCCTGCATTGGTGAAGCAAGGGCACCAGGTTTCAGCCCTGTTGATGGCCCAGGCCAGTCCGCCCCCCTGGCTGGCAGCAGCTGGCTACAACCCGGAGGTCATCCTTGCGCACCCCGGCTGGGGCGAAAGCCTTTTTCTTAAGGAGGTGTGGCCCCAGGCCCGCCTTGGCATCTATTGCGAATTTAACTACGCCGCCGCGGGCGCCGATGTGGGCTTCGATCCTGAATTCCCTGGCCCAGCGCCCAGCGATGAGCCCTGCCGGATCAGGCTGGAAAAACCTCAACAACCTGATGCACGATCAACTTGCCGATGCGGGGATCAACCCCACCCACTGGCAGGCCAGCACCTTCCCTGAACCCTTCCGCCAACGGATCAGCGTCATTCACGACGGCATCGATACCAACCTGCTGAAACCAAATTCCTCTGGTTAGCCTGGATCTAACCAGCTGCCATAACGGCACCCTCAAGCTCACCAAGCAGCACGAAGTGATCACCTTCGTGAATCGCAATCTTGAGCCCTATCGCGGCTATCACATCTTCATCCGGGCCCTGCCCGACATCCTCAAGCGCCGGCCCGAAGCCCATGTGTTGCTCATTGGCGGTGATGATGTCAGCTACGGCGTCAAACCAAACCCCGCTGAATACGGGACAAAGTCATGGCGCACCATCTTTGCCGAAGAGGTGCGTCCAGCTATCGCGGAAGCCGACTGGAATCGCGTGCACTTTTTAGGCCGAATTCCCTATCAACAGTTTATGGCCCTGCTCCAGCTCTCCACTGTTCATATCTATCTCACATATCCCTTTGTGCTCAGCTGGCGTCTGCTGGAGGCCATGAGCATCGGCTGTGCAATCGTCGCCAGCGACACTGCACCAGTGCGAGATGCCATCGAAGACGGGCGCAGCGGCCGCCTGGTGGATTTCTTCAACCGTCAGGCTCTCAGCAGCAGCATCTGCGAGCTACTCGATGATCCATATGCTGGGGCCTGCTTAGGTCAAGCCGCCAGAGAACTTGCAATCGCCCATTACGACCTCCAGTCCCAGTGCCTGCCCGGGCAGCTCGAGTGGGTCCAACAACTGGCCCAGGCCAGCGAGGGCTCTCTCCATCGCCGAGCTCCCTCTCGATTAAATTGCCGGGCCGTCATCAAGCGCTTCCATGCCCACCACCGCCCCCCTGCTGCTGCGCGCCGCCCGAGGTGAGCAGGTGGAGCGGCCACCTGTCTGGATGATGCGCCAGGCGGGGCGATACATGAAGGTGTATCGCGACCTGCGCGATCGCCATCCCGGTTTCCGCGAGCGCTCGGAAAACCCTGATCTCTCCTATGAGATCTCCATGCAGCCTTTCCACGCCTTCAAGCCCGATGGCGTGATCCTCTTTTCAGACATCCTCACTCCCCTGCCGGGTATGGGGATCAACTTCGACATCATCGAAAGCCAGGGGCCACTGATCCAGGAACCGATTCGCAACCTTGCCCAGGTGGAGGCATTGCGGGCTCTCGAGCCTGCCGAGAGCATGCCTTTTGTGGGTGAGGTGCTCACTCGTTTGCGTCAATCGGTTGGCAACGAGGCGGCAGTGCTCGGTTTTGTCGGGGCCCCATGGACCCTTGCTGCCTACGTGGTGGAAGGCAAGAGCAGCAAAAACTACGCCGTGATCAAAGCCATGGCCTTCCAGGAGCCCCAGCTGCTGCACAGGCTGCTCGATCACTTCGCCGAATCAATTGCCACCTACCTGCGCTACCAGATCGACTCCGGTGCCCAAGTGGTGCAGATGTTTGATTCCTGGGCCGGCCAGCTCAGCCCGATGGATTACGACGCCTTCGCCGCCCCCTACCAGAAGAAGGTGGTGGATCTGGTCAAGCAAACCCATCCAGATACCCCCTTCATCCTCTACATCTCTGGCAGTGCCGGGGTGCTTGAGCGCATGGCCAGCACCGGGGTAGACATCATTTCGCTCGACTGGACGGTCGACATGGCCGAGGGGCTGGCCCGTCTACCAGAGCACGTGGGTGTACAAGGAAATGTGGATCCGGGTCTGTTGTTTGGCACTCCAGAAGCCATCCGCGACCGAATCGACGACACCGTGCGCAAAGCCCGCGGTCGTAAACACATCCTTAATTTGGGTCACGGCATCCTGCCGGGCACTCCAGAAGAAAACGGCCGCGCCTTCTTTGAGGCCGGCAAAAGTGTTATGGAGCGCATCGGAGCGGAGGGTTGAGCCGCCCCGCTGGAGGATCCCGGCCCCAGCGGATCCTGATCACGGGCGCCAGCGGTTGTGTAGGCCAGTACATAACCGAGCAGCTCTATCGCCACAGCGATGCGGAATTGCTGCTGCTGCTCCGTGATCCAGCCAAGCTCACGGTTGTTTCAGCAGACGATCCTCGGATAACACTGCTGGTGGGGGACCTACGGGAACTAACTCCCCATGCCGGTGCAATCGCCACCGCCACCCGCATCATCCACACAGCTACCGCCTGGGGCGACCCACTGCGGGCCCAGCAGGTGAATGTGGATGCCGTCAAGCAGCTGCTGGCTTTCACCAGCCCGCAATGGCTAGAGCAGGTGATCTACTTCTCCACTGCGTCAATTCTGGATCGGCAGTTGCAGCTGCTGCCCGAGGCAGCGGAATTTGGCACCGAATACATCCAGACCAAGGCTCTGTGCCTCCAACAACTGGAGGAGCACCACCTAGCCGCCAAAATTGTCGCTGTATTTCCCACCCTGGTATTTGGAGGTCAGGTGGGTCCGGGTGATCGACATCCCACCAGCTATCTCACGGCCGGACTGCGGGAGGCAACCCGCTGGTTGTGGCTGGCCAAGTGGCTGCGCGCCGAGGCCAGCTTCCACTTCATCCACGCCGCCGACATAGCCTTGGTGTGCGCCCATTTGGCCACCCAGCCCCATCAGCCCAATCCGGAACCAAACCAGGGTCCACTGCGGCGCCTAGTGCTCGGCCAGGCGCCTATCAGCGTCAATGCCACCGTGGCCCATCTCTGCCGTTGGCGCCGCAGCTGGCAGCCACCCTTTGGGGTCGACCTGCAGGGCTGGCTGATTGAAGCCCTCATCAAGCTGCTACGCATCGAAGTCAATGCCTGGGATCGCTTCTCAATTCGCCAGCGCCACTTCGTGCATGAGCCGGTGAGCCCACCTGAACGCTTTGGCCTGGTGAGCTACGCACCCACACTCCAGGCGGTGTTCGAAACGGCTGGACTACCCCACAAATGAAGCAAGCCAAGCTGGCCGGTTCGCTGCGAGGGCTCCTGATGGGCTGCTTTGTTTTGGTGATGCTGCTGTCTTTCAGCCAGGCGCCAGCCCTTGCTGCCACGATGTTAATGGAGCTCGGCAGCGAAGAAGGTTTTCTGGTATTCCAACCCGAGCTGCTGACGATCAATGCCGGCGACAAGGTGCACTTTGAGGTGCGCGGGCTTGGTCCACACAACCTGATCGTGGCAGGACATCCCGAGTGGAGCCGTGAGCCCCTCAGCTTTGCCGTGGGTGAGAGCTGGGAGCAGCAATTCAATGCGCCAGGCCGTTACGCGGTCTGGTGTGAGCCCCATCGAGCAGCCGGAATGAGCGCCGAAATCACCGTGCTCGAGCTCAGCTGAGCCCGCATCCAAACTAATTGTGTGGCATTTGTTGCGATCCTGGCTGGCAAGGGTCACATCAGCCCCGTTCACGCCTTAATTTTGATGGGTTGCCCATGCTTTTAAAGCGCCCCCCATGCGCCGTATCTTCTCTCTGATCGCTCTCTGCCTGGCGCTCGTGCTGGGTGCTGCCCCGAGTTTCGCTGCCGATGTGGCCCATGGCGGCCAAATCTTCTCCGCCAACTGCGCCGCCTGCCACATGGGTGGCGGCAACGTGGTTAACGCTGAGCGCACCCTCAAGCAGGATGCTCTCGAGGCCTACCTGGCCAACTACAGCAGCGGCCACGAAGCTGCCATTGCTTACCAGGTAACCAACGGCAAGAACGCCATGCCTGCCTTCGGTGGCAAGCTCAGCGAAGGTGATATCGCTGATGTGGCCTCCTATGTCGAAGACATGTCCTCCAAGGGCTGGGCTTGATCACCCTGAATCCCTAAGCGGTTTTCGAAAAACCCCGGTCTAGGCCGGGGTTTTTTATTTGCATTGCTAAGACAAGTCAGCTCTGGGCGCGGCGTACCGCCAAAACAGCCAGGTAGAGATCTTCCGGCACCTCCCTAATGTCGTATTCGCTGGGGAGCACCCCATGGGCATGTTGATGGACGGCAAGCCAGCAGTTGCGCTCCAGATCCTTGCTGGTAGCTTCAAACTGGCGCGAAGCAACTGCGAGCTGCTCGATCAAGGCTGCTGAAAACTGCGTTGTCACAAACTCAAGCCAGAGAGCAGAGTGGGTTCAGTTTGACCCAGCTGCTTCCCATGCAGGTTCGGCCCATCCTCTCCGCAGCCACTAATGGAGCACTTGCCGGTGTTGCAGGCGCAATGCTTGGGCTTGGCATGGCTCCAGCGAGCAGCCTCGCCCAATCAGCCCTGCGTCCAGCCTGCCGGCTGCTGGTGCCAGCCGGCCAGAGCTATTTGCAGCCAAGGCGGATCCAGCCGAATCAAGTGGCAGCCAAAAACGCCATGGGCTGTCTTTCGCCAGCGGATGCGGTGTACGCAGCGGACGGCTGTCCCTTGCGGTTATGCGGCCGCGACGCCGGTGTGATTCCGTTTCCGGAGCCTTAGTTCCACCAGCTCGGAGGAGGACCGAATCGATCAGTTCGGTTCTCCTCGCAGCTGGATTGCGTGATCAGGCATACGGTTCACACAACCGCTCCAATGAGGGAAGTCACCATGCATCCCACCGCCGAAGTCTTCACCGAAAAAGCCTGGGCTTCCGTGGTGGCGACCCAGCAATTGGCGCAGCAGCGGCGCCAGCAGCAAATGGAATGCGAACACTTGCTGGCGGCCTTACTGGCGCAGCAGGGTCTAGCCGGACGCATTCTGGAGAAGGCCGGCGTCGACGTGGGCACCCTCAGCCAGAAGGTGGAGGCCTTTATCGCCGGCCAGCCAAATCTGAGCGCCCCACCAGACAACGTCTACCTGGGTAAGGGACTGAATGCGGTGCTTGAGCAGGCTGAGGAGCTTAAAAAATCCTATGGCGACAGCTACATCGCTATCGAGCACCTGCTGCTGGCTCTGGCGATAGACGACCGATGCGGCAAGCAGCTGCTTTCCCAGGCAGGCACCAATGCCGCCATGCTCAAGGAGGCCGTGCAAGCAATCCGTGGATCCCAGAACGTGACCGACCAGAACCCCGAAGGCACCTACGAATCTCTGGAGAAGTACGGCCGAGATCTCACGGCCGCCGCCCGCGAGGGCAAGCTCGATCCGGTGATCGGTCGCGACGAGGAAATTCGCCGCACCATCCAGATTCTCAGCCGCCGCACCAAGAACAACCCGGTGCTTATCGGTGAGCCAGGCGTAGGTAAAACCGCGATCGTGGAAGGCCTGGCCCAGCGCATAGTCAACGGCGACGTGCCCCAAGCGTTGCAAAACCGTCAGCTCGTGTCGCTCGACATGGGCGCCTTGATCGCCGGCGCCAAATACCGAGGCGAATTTGAAGAGCGGCTCAAGGCGGTGCTCAAAGAGGTAACGGCCTCCGAGGGCCAGATCGTGCTGTTCATCGACGAGATCCACACGGTGGTAGGGGCCGGTGCCAGCGGCGGAGCAATGGATGCCAGCAACCTGCTCAAACCAATGCTGGCCAGAGGCGAGCTGCGCTGCATCGGTGCCACCACCCTCGATGAGCACCGGCAGCACATTGAAAAGGATCCAGCCCTAGAGCGGCGCTTCCAGCAGGTGTTCGTGGATCAACCCACGGTGGAAGACACCATCTCAATTTTGCGTGGCCTTAAAGAGCGCTATGAAGTGCATCACGGTGTGCGCATCGCTGACAACGCCCTTGTGGCGGCAGCAGTGCTTAGCAGCCGGTACATCGCTGATCGCTTTCTACCAGACAAGGCGATCGATCTGATGGATGAATCAGCGGCACGGCTGAAGATGGAGATCACCTCCAAACCGGAGCAGATCGACGAGCTAGATCGCCGCATCCTGCAACTGGAAATGGAGAAACTGTCTCTGGGGCGCGAATCCGACGCCGCAAGCAAAGATCGGCTCGAACGGCTGGAAAAGGAGCTGGCTGATCTAAGCGAACAACAGAGCACCCTCAATGCCCAATGGCAGGCGGAAAAGAGTTCGATCGATGAGCTTGGCGCAATCAAAGAGGAGATCGAGCAGGTGCAGCTGCAAGTGGAGCAGGCCAAACGCAACTACGACCTGAACAAGGCAGCTGAGCTCGAATACGGCACTCTGGCTGAGCTGCACAAGAAACTTGCTGCGAAAGAGCAAGAGCTCAATGCCAGCGGCAGCGACAAAACTCTGCTCCGTGAGGAAGTGACCGAAGATGACATCGCCGAGGTGATCGCCAAATGGACCGGCATCCCGGTGACCAAGCTGGTACAGGGTGAGATGGAGAAACTGTTGCACCTTGAAGAGGAGCTGCACACTCGGGTTATCGGCCAGCAGCAAGCCGTAACCGCCGTAGCCGACGCCATTCAGCGATCACGGGCCGGCCTAAGCGATCCGAACCGGCCAATCGCCAGCTTCCTATTCCTAGGCCCAACCGGCGTGGGCAAAACCGAGCTCTCCAAAGCCTTGGCATCTCAGCTGTTCGATTCCGAGGAATCAATGGTGAGGATCGACATGAGCGAGTACATGGAAAAGCACGCCGTTAGCCGCTTGATCGGAGCGCCTCCGGGCTATGTGGGCTATGAGGAAGGCGGGCAGCTCACCGAAGCAGTTCGGCGCCGGCCCTATGCGGTGATCCTGTTCGACGAGGTGGAGAAAGCTCACCCCGATGTGTTCAACGTGATGCTGCAGATCCTCGATGACGGCCGCGTCACCGATGGACAGGGGCGCACGGTGGATTTCACCAACACGGTGTTGATCCTCACCAGCAACATCGGCAG
>CAZKER010000301.1:0-2150 GCA_964551845.1 uncultured Cyanobium sp. | reverse complement strand
GTCACTCGGCGCAGGTCGCCGTAGGCGGTGAGTCCGCCGGCCCGCTGCACCGCATCCACCAGCGTGGGCCAGCCGGCACTCTGGATCGCGGTGCTGCTCCCGCCCGTCCCGCTGCTGGCCAGCTGGTTCGTGCCTCCCTGTCCGATGCTGTATAGCCCTGGCCGCTGTACTTCGCCGCTCACCGATACCCGCACGGGCCGGGCCTGCAGCAGGTCGAGATACACGATTGGCCGGCGCAGAATCGCCGCGTAGCCCCGCGTGATCCGGGTGCGGGCCTCGTCCATTGTTAGCCCCCAGACGGGCACCGAGCCGAGGCGGGGGAGGTTGAGCGAGCCGTCACTCATTACCTCGGCGCTCGCTTCATAGCCCTCCATTCGGAACACCGACATCTTCAGTCGGTCGCCTGGGCCCAGCCGATAGCGAACCGTGCCGTCCGCCGCTTGAGCTGCCGCCTGCGGGGCTGCGGCCAGGGAAACGGCCGCCAGTGGCATGCCGGTGAGCAGCATGGCCATCAACCAGCCGCCGGCTACCGGTACCTGGCATCGCAGCAGGCCTGACGCTGGGCGGGCAGGGAGGGCCGGCATCGGACGTCCCGAGGAAAGAATCATGAGCCTATGGGAGTTTTGCGTGGATGTTGGGTGCCGTGGCTCAGTTGCAGTGCTCGCTGCCGCCCCGCCGCTGCCAGCCGCCGCCGCTCCTCGGGGTCGCTGATTAGCCGTGCGATCGCCGACAGCCAGCTCTCTTGATCGTCGTCTAGCAGTAAGCCATCTACCCCATCTTGGATCACACTGCGGTATGGCTCCCTGTCGGAGTAGAGCCCGGCAGCGCCGCAGCGAGCAGCATCGATCACTTTCACCGCAGCCCTTGCCGCGTTGAAGGGCGCGGGCAGTAGGGGAGTCAGCAGGATGTCGACCCGGCCATGGCCCGTTTCAGCTAGATAGTTGTCCCAACTCATCGGATGCAGAATCCGCAATCGCGGTAGATGCCGAAACCGACGGTTGATCGTTAGATCACCGAACAACTCCACATGGGTGTGGCTATGGCGCTTTTGCAGCGATTCCAGTAGCGGCAGCAGCCAGAGGAATTCAGCCTCGTGCACACTCGTGCCCAGGTAGGCCAGTTGCAGCCGCGGTTGGACGCTCAACAAGTCATGGTGGGGGGCCAGCGGCAGTAGCTCCGCGCCGAGATGGCCATACTTTTCCGCCAGCCATGCGCTTGTTACCCATAGGTGGTCTACCAGTTGCGGCAGCCGTTGGTGCAGTCGCGTCACCCGATCCCACAGCCGCCGCCGGTAGGTAGGCGGCAGCGGCTTTTGAACGCTGGGGTCGAGCAGGTCGTCGTCCATTAGGTAGGCCAGCGTGAGGCCATCAGCCCGCAACTGCGCTAACGGCTTAAGCCAGAGGCGGGGTAGATAGCGCACCACCACGATCAGCCTGCAACTTGCAAGCTCCTTCAGCGCTGGGGCGCTGGGGCGCTGAGCGCTGTCGATCAGCACGATCCGCTCTCCCTCGGCCTCGAGCGGACCCCGCAGGTAATGATCAATTGTGGATTGTCCTCCCTGGTGCAGTAGCGCCACACCGCTCCTAGAGATCTGCAATGTAGAGCTCTGCACAATCGTCAGCTTTCCGAGATTCTTCAGCTGATCCGAAGAGGTAAGGTTAAGAATAGCTCTCTGTTGATCAAATCGGATCTAGGAAGCCTATCTCCACCTCGCACGCCATCCCTCAGGCCAGCACCCCAGGGTTTCCTGAGCATTGGCAGAGAAGTCTCTGCTTCCAAACCGATCGCTTTAGCGCCTACTTTCTTTCGCCTGATCAATTCCGCAGCCTTGCCCCCTGGGTGGGTGCGGTGCGGGCCCTCACCTACCGCCACCTTTCTCCCCACAGCCCGGGCACGGTCGATCTTGATGGCCGTGATGCTCACTACTGGCATCTGCTGGTTTGGGATCACCAAGCCGATGGGCTGGCGGGATCACTGCGTATGGCCCTCTCCGGCTGGCAGCCCGGCGGTCGCGATGGCAACCGCGTTTCCCTGGAACATGCCTTCCCGGGGCTCGATCGCCACCTCAGCGGCCAGCAGCTCCCCTACGCCGAGATCGGCCGCACCTTCGTGGCGCCGCCCTATCAGCGCACCAGCTTGGTGCTGATGGT
>CAZKER010000300.1:0-2313 GCA_964551845.1 uncultured Cyanobium sp. | reverse complement strand
TACCCGTACCCCTTTGCGATCGGGATTACCGAGTGGAACTCGGCTACCGCAAGGGCAGCGGCGGGTGGATTTCTTTGGCCTTCTCTTCCGTGGCCCGGGTGCCAGCCCTGCACCCCAGCGAGCAGATCCTCGATCAATTCGTGCCCTTTTCGCTCGACACGGCGCCAGCCATCATGCCGACGCCGGTGGAGCCAGCCGATGCTGGACTGCACGAGCGCCTCTACCAAACGGCCACCGCCCGCTGGCGCCGCCTTGGTCGGGGTTCTGAGGCTTTCCATGAGCTGGAGGCGGCCGGGGTGGACACCAGCGAATTGAACGCCTCCGGTGCTGGCATCTGGGCCAGTGGCCGCAATGCCTCTGGCATCGGCGGGGTCGCTTCCCGCCAACGTTCTTTCTGGCTGGTGGCTGATGCTGAGCTGATTGTTTACGGCGCCACCGACCCGGCTGCCCGCCTCACGATTGGCGGGGAAGAGGTGCCACTTTCTACCGACGGCACGTTCCGGGTCCAAGTGCCGTTCCGGGATGGCCAGCAGCTCTACCCGATAGAAGCGGTGGCAGCCGACGGCGAGCAGAAGCGCAACATCACGCTTGAATTCAGCCGCTCTACCCCTGAAGACAACAGCAATCCCGCCGACCAAGCTGTAAGCGAATGGTTTTGAATCGGTTCATGGCACTCAAGCGCTCAGCAGTGGCCCTCACGCCGATGGCGGGAGCCCTGGCATTTCCTCTGATCGTGCCAGTCGTATTGATGCGCTTCGGCCTGCCAGCCGCCATGCTCAGCGCCGTTTTGATCGGCACAGCTTGGTTTGTGGTGATGCTGCGCACCGCCGAGATGCCTGGTCACCACTGAGGCAAGCCGGGCAGCCATCCGCAGTGGGAACTCTGTGCTGAACCGCTCGGAGCCGTCATAGCCAACCCTCTGTCGCGCCTCCCCTTCGCCTGGGCCAGCCTGATGGCCTTGGGTTGTGCTGGCTGCAGCGCTGACGCCCAGCTACTTGGCCAGTCCGCCCGGCCCAAGCCCCTGCCCGAGGGGATCGAGCTGGCCTTCAACCACGCCGAAACCAGCCGCTACCGCAGCCCGATCAACGGTCAATGGCGGCAAGGCGACGACCTGGAAGCCTTCGTGCTGGCCAGTATTCAGTCGGCGCGGCGTGAAATTCTGGTGGCGGTGCAAGAGCTTTCGCTGCCCAAGCTGGCCGAAGCCCTGGTGGCAAAGCACCGCGAAGGCCTAACGGTAAAGGTGGTGCTGGAGAACACCTACAGCAGCCCCTGGAGCGAAGAGCACCCGGCCGACCTGGCAGCGCACCAACGCACCCGCCACGAGCAACTCAAGGCGCTCGGCTGGGGCGACGCGGTAGCGATCCTGCAGCGGGCCGGCGTGCCCTTGATCGATGACACCGCCGATGGCAGCGCCGGCAGTGGCCTGATGCACCACAAATTCATGGTGGTGGATCGAGCCGTAGTAGTAACGGGCTCAGCCAATTTCACCCCCTCCTGCATCCACGGCGATCCAGGCGCCGACCGCGGCCGCGGCAACGTCAACCATCTGCTGCGTCTGCGCAGCCGTGAGCTAGCCAATACTTTTGTGGCCGAATTCGAGCGGATGTGGGGAGACGGCCCCGGCGGCCAGCCCGACAGCCGCTTTGGGCTGGGTAAGGGCGGTGGGGCTCCCCAGCAGGTGCTGGTGGGGCAAACGCCGGTAACGGTGCTGTTTGCCCCCCACCGCCGCAGCGATCCCAACCAGGGCCTGCTGGTGTTGGAGAAGCTGCTCTCCGCAACCCGCAAGCAACTCGATCTGGCCCTGTTCGTGTTCTCAGATCAGGGCCTGGCCAATGCAATGGCAAACCTGCAGCAGCAAGGCGTCAACATCCGCCTACTGGCCGATCCCGGTTTCGCCAACCGAGCCTTCAGCGAAGTGCTCGATCTACTCGGCACCAAGCTCCCCGACCACCGCTGCGGCCTGGAAGCGGCGAACCGCCCTTGGCAGCGCCCCCTGGAGAGTGTCGGCACGCCACGCCTGGCCAGCGGCGACAAACTCCACCACAAGCTCGCTGTCATCGACCACCGCACCGTGGTCACCGGCTCCTTCAACTGGAGCCCCAGCGCCGCCCATCAAAACGATGAAACCCTGCTGGTGATCGACTCGCCCCAGATCGCCGAGCACTTCACCTCTGAAATCAATCGCCTCTGGAAAGGCGCCGAGCTCGGCATCACTCCTCGGCTGCAGCGCAAGCAGAAACGGCAGCAGGTTAGCTGCGGCAGTGGGGTTCAGCGGGAATAAGAGCGGTTGAAAGATGTATTGAGAGCACCGCA
>CAZKER010000299.1:0-9935 GCA_964551845.1 uncultured Cyanobium sp. | reverse complement strand
CGCCCCGCACGGCGCGGCGGGATGCCGACAGGCGCGAGGGCACCATCGTCATGGCGCCGCGCCGGGACATCAGCAGGCCTTCAGCTTCCAGGGTTTCCTCCAGGGTTGAGCGGAAGGCTTCCAGAAGCGGCGGGGGCAAATCGCGGATGAAGCCCACCGTGTCTGTGAGCAGCAGTGGTTCCGGCAGCTCCAGGCGCCTGGTGGTGGGATCGAGGGTGGCAAACAATTTGTTTTCGGCCAGCACGGCGCGGGCTTCGCTAGCCCTGGTAAGGGCGTTGAGCAGCGAACTTTTGCCGGCGTTGGTGTAGCCCACCAGGGCCAGCCGCCGCAGCCCCTGGCGGCTGTGGCGCAACCGGGCCCGGTGCTCGCCAAGTTGGCTCACCTCGCGCTGCAACCGCTCGATACGGCGAGCGATGGCGCGGCGGTCTTTTTCCAGTTGGGTTTCTCCTGGCCCCCGGGTGCCGATACCACCCCCCTGCCGCGACAGGCTGCGGCCGCGGCCTGTCAGCCGGGGCAGCCTGTAGCGCAGCTGGGCCAGCTCCACCTGCAGGCGCCCGGCGGCGCTGGCGGCCCGTTGGGCAAAGATGTCGAGGATCAGTTCGCTGCGATCGCTCACCGGCAGATCCAGTAGCCGCTCCAGGTTGCGGGCCTGCACCGGTGTGAGCTCCCGGTCGGTCACTACCAAAGTGGCACCAAGACGTCGGGCCTCCAGGGCCGCTTCACCTACTTTCCCCTCACCCCAGAGGGTCTGGGGTGCTACCTGGCTGCGGCGCTGCTCCACCACCCCCACCGGCACGGCGCCGGCGCTGTGCACCAGGCCCTCCAGTTCGGCGATTAGGCGCTGGGCTCTGCCGCGGTCACCGGGGGTGAGGGCAAGCAGCAGCACCCGCTCGGGGCCGTCTTGGTTGGCGGTAACGGCGCTAGCGCTGGGCTCGTTTGGCGGCGTGAGGCTGAGGGGATCGCGGCTGCATAGCTGGGCCAGATCTTCAGCGGCTTCGCTTGCCCAGGGTTCGGCTGCATCGGGATGGGCCACCAGGAGTTGGGCTGGCCATTGGCCCCCGGCCTCAGCCCTGTCGCCGAAGCGCAGCCAAAGTATGGGGGCCAAATCCAGCCCCACAATTCCTTCCTGGCGGCCGGCTTCGAGCTGTTTGGTTCGGCCGCAGCAGGTGATCAGGCGCAGCTCGGAGCCCTGGCGACGCTCCGATCCGGGCAGGCGCTCCAGCAGCCGGCCCGATTGCTCCAGGGGACCTACCCACAGCAACCGGCACAGGCCCCGGCCATCCACCACCAGGCTGAGGGGCAGTTCCAGCTCGCGGCTTTCAGTTGCAAGCCGCTGCAGGCAGAGCAGCTCAGCTACCTGGTCGTCGGGATGGCGCCGGTGGCAGAGGCGTTCCAGGCGTCTTTTTTGGGCGGGCCTCAAGCCGGCCGTGCGCCCCGCCAGGCCGCCTTGTTTCACCACAGATGGACAGAGAATGCTGATTTGATCATGGGCGCTTTACTTGCACCCAGCTCGAGTTCTCCAGCAGCGTCACCGGGGCCAGTCCGCCAGCCAGCCGGCGGCCACCTTGAACTGGTGCGATTTGCCGGGTAAACGCGCTAGGTATGCCAATTTGCGGATCTGAAATGCCGCAGCTCCAGCCAGGGTGAATCCCCCGCCTACCAAGGTGGCTTCCCCCCGGCCCAGGCTCATCATTTCGCCAAGGTCGTTGTAGTGGAAGGGCTCCAGCGGTTCTCCGGCGAGAGAACGGAGCAGGTTCCCCGCCAGGCACTCCGCCTGCTGGAAGGCCACCTGGGCGGTGGCGGGCAGCGGTGACTCCTGCTGGGCAATATCGCCTAGGGCAAATAGATAGGGGTGGTCGACCAGTTGCAGGCTGGGTTCACAGCTCAGTCGCCCGAACCGGTCAACGGGAATTGCCGGCTGGCATTCCGGCGCCTGAAAGCGGAGGCCGGCAGTCCAGATAACCCCATCAACATTGAGCTGCTCAGTCCCTGTGGGCCCTAGCAGCGTCAGTCCACCGGCCTGCACTGCCTCGACGCGGGTTTGGGTTCTCAACCTCACATCCCGGCGCTGTAGGGCTTGCTCGGCCTGTTCTCGGTTGAAGGCTTTGGCCTGGGGCAGCAGTCCGGGGCCCTGCTCGATCAGGTCCACGATCGTGCTGCCCTGCAACTGGTCAGCCAGCTTGCAAGCTAATTCCACCCCGCTGGCGCCCGCTCCCACCACGGCCAGACGCTGCAGGGGCCGGGACCGCTCCTTCAAGTTGTGGATCAACCGCTGCAGGCGTTCCACATCTGCCAAGGTCCGAAAGCCCAGGCTGTATTCAGCGACGCCGGGGATGCCGAAGTCGTTGGACTGGGCCCCAGTGGCTAGCACCAGGCGACTGAAGGGCAGGCACCTGCCGCTGGAGGTGTACGCATGAGAGGAATGGGTGTCGATTCGAACCACTCGGTCTTGCAGCCAGGCCACCCCTTTGCCCGCGAGCAAACTGTCGTAGCGAGGGGCGATTTCCCAGCTGCGTAGTTCGCCGCTCAGCAGCTCGTAAAGCAGGGGCAAAAACAGGAAGCGATCGTTAGGTTCGATCAGCAGAATTGGTGGGTGTAGGCGACGCGCTGCCAGGGCGAGTGCGGTGTAGAGCCCACCAAAGCCTCCGCCCACGATCACCACAGGTGCGGTTAGCGGGGTCTCCGCTGCCTCCGATCGCGCAGCCTCAGGGTTCAGCATTGCTTTGGTGGTTTTACGCCGGCACCTGCATTTGAACCCTAACCAGCGACTCACTCAAAGGGCGATGATGGCTTCATGCAGATGGTTTCAGCCCCAGCCCTTCCCGCCGATGGTGCCGGTCGGCCGATCGATCTGGTCGCTGCCCGGGCACTGCTGGCCCCCCTGACGGCCCAGGAGCGCCTGCGCTGGGCCCAGGACACCTTCGGGGCAGGGTTTGCACTCACAACCAGTTTCGGTATCCAGTCGGCCGTGCTGCTGCACATGGTCAGCGAGCTCACCGCCAAGTCCGGCCGGCAGGTGGCCGTGCTCTGGGTTGATACGGGCTATCTGCCCCAGGAGACCTACCAATACGCGGAGCAACTGGTTGAGCAGCTCCAGCTCCAATTAGTCGTGGCCCAGTCAGCCATCAGCCCGGCCCGGATGGAAGCTCTCCACGGCCGCCTCTGGGAGACAGACCAAGTGGGAGATCTTGAGCTTTATCACCGCATCCGCAAGGTGGAGCCTCTCGACCGAGCTCTCACCGATCTGGAGGTGACCTGCTGGGCCAGTGGCGTGCGCGGCAACCAGACCGATCATCGCAAGGCTATGCAACCCCTCGATGCGGTGCGTCAGCGCTGGTCGCTGCGGCCACTGCTCTCCTGGAGCAAACGGGATGTCTATTACTACATGGAAGAGCACAAACTGCCGCAGCATCCGCTGTTTGAGCAGGGTTATTCGACGGTGGGCGACTGGCACTCCAGTGCTCCTGATTTGGGAGATGTCAGTGGCAGGGCGACCCGTTTCGGTGGGCTTCAACAGGAATGTGGCATTCATCTGCCGGGACTGATGGGCGAGGGCATCTGAGCGAGGGCCGTTGGCTGCTGATCGGCAACAGCCGATGGCACTGGGCAGTGGGTGAGCCGGGCGCTTTGTGCACTTGGAGTGCCCCAGCGGGTGAGGGCGAACTCAAGGGGCTGGTGGCTTGGGCTGCGGTGGGCCCTGTGCCGGCTTCTGCTCCCCTGCCGACGGAGCGGCGGCTGCACTTGGAAGATGTGCCCTTGTTGGAGCAGCCTGATTGGCTGGGGGTAGACCGGGCCCTGGTGGGTTGGCGTGCCTGGTGCCTTGCCAATGGCTCCGTATTAGTGGCGGACGGCGGTACAGCCTTGAGCCTCACTCTGATCACCGCCGAGGGCCGATTTGCGGGAGGACGGTTGCTGGCGGGGGCGGCCTTGCAGTTGCGGGCCCTGGGCGCTGAAACTGCAGACCTGCCTGCCATGGAGACCCCCCGGGCCCTGCCTTCGAAGCTCTGGCCCCATGCCACGGCAGAGGCTATGGCCGCTGGAGTTTTGCGGGGGCTGGCGGCTGCCGTAGCTCAGGCTGGGCGCGAAGCTCAAACCAGCTGGCCAGGCTGCAGTCTGTGGCTCACGGGAGGGGATGGACCACTGCTTGCACCGTTGCTGGGGCAGTTGCTAGCCAGCGAAATGCCGGTGCAGCTGGCTCCTGCCCTGGCCCTCGAAGCCTTGGCTGCCCTCAGGCCAGGCCCAGATCGCTGAGGATGTCGTCAGCCATGGTTTCGGACTTCACCTTCGTGTAAATCTTTTCGATTTTTCCCTCAGCATCCACCACAAAGGTGTGGCGCATCATGCCCATATATTCCTTGCCCATGAATTTCTTGAGCCCATAGCTTCCATAGGCCGCGGCAACTGGGCAGGGCTCGGCGTCGCTAAGCAAGGTGAAGGGGAGGTCGTATTTGGCGATGAATTTGGCGTGGCTGCTAGCGCCGTCTTTGCTGATGCCGAGCACGGTGATGGCTTGCTTTTCGAATGCCCCCCACTGGTCGCGGAAATTGCAGGCCTCTTTGGTACATCCAGGGGTGTCGTCCTTTGGATAGAAGTAGATGACCACCCGTTGGCCCTTGAACTGGGACAGCTTCACCGCCGTGCCTGCTTGGTCTGGCAAGGTGAAATCGGGGGCGGGATCGCCGATCTGCAGGGCCATTGGACATCAAACCGATTACTGGAGTGAGCCTAGGCAGCAGCTGGGATAGGCCGCAGAGTCAGGCTCCCCAGCTTTGGTTGAGCTCCTTAGAGGGTGGTGACCTCGGTTGCCTATCCAGCAGGGAACGGAGTTGGGGCGCGGCTCTGCCGGAGCTGCAGCGACGTCGCTACTTCCAAAGCCGAGCGCTGCTCCGGCAGCAGCTGGCAGAGGTTTTGGGCTGCCCTGGCGACGATGTGCCCCTCCATAGTCCGCCGGGCCAGCCACCCCAGCTGGCAGACGGCAGGGGTTGGGTAAGCCTTAGCCATAGCGGGGCTGTTTTGCTGATCGGCTACTCCAGCTGCCCCATCGGAGTAGACATCGAATCCACGGCTCGACCGTTGGAGCCTGTGGGGTTGATGCGGCGGTTTTATCCAGATGATGAACAAGCCCAGTTGCAGGATTTGATTGGGGATGAGCTGCGGCGAGCGGTTCTCACCAGCTGGGTGCTGAAGGAAGCGGCGATTAAGTGGCGCCATCGCACCCTGGCTGCGGAACTTGCTCAGTGGTCTTACAACCATGGCAGCGGCAGATTGCGGCATATCGGGGATGGGGCCCAGCCGGATTGCAGCAGCGCGGTGCAGCGGGGTTGGCGATGGGGCGCTGTTGGGGAGGGTTGTGCGGGGTTGGTGCTACAGGCCGCAGGCCTGCCTGAGTAGGCAAATGGGCAGGAAGAAGCGTGCAGGATCATTCAAAAAACGCAGAGTTGTTGCCGCAATCCGCTGCAGCCTTTCAGTTGTGTGTCGATGTGCCCTACAGACTTGCTTCTTTTGTGAAATACGGCACGAGGTGGCTACGTTCGAAGAGAACTGATTCCGCTTCTCTTGTGATCAAGCGTTTGCTGGCCGGCCTTTTTGTGGGTACGGCCCTATCGGCGGTGGCCCTGCCAGCGTCCGCCGCAGTCGACAACAATCTCCCAGTTCGTTGGAACACCGGCGGTGCTGTGTGGTCCACCAACCAGGATGCCTTCAATACATTTTTTGAGTCGGGTGAAGTCACCGATCGGGGTCTTGAAGGGGGCCTGAAACGCTCCGGCTGGACCGCCGCCGAGGTGCGTGAAGGCATGAACAAGTCCTACAACGTGGACTTCGTTGGCGTCTCTCGCTTCCTTTATTCGGATGCCGGTGTGAAGTTCCTCAAGAACCAAACCACCAGCTACTTCCCTTACTGGAGCATGAACACCTTCGCGGTGCAGGCTCTGCGTTCGGCGATCGTGGCCGATGCTCGTGACGGCCAGATCTCTTCGGCCGGCATCATGCAGGCCCTGCCTACCGACATGCGCCTAGCCGATTTCTGCAACACCTACACCGGTGCTCAGAACGTCTGCGCTGAAGGCCGTTGCCAAGGTGACGCCCAGTGCACCTCCCTGCTCTCCTGGTACGTGTTCCTGCCGGCCTGCATCCAGGCCAACCAGATGGCCGATCCCGTGGCTCAAGTGCGCACGATGGCCCCTGCCCCGGTTCAGCAGATGCAACCTGAAGCCATCCGCGGCCTCTGGTGAGCTTTGCTTTGGTGTTCGGCTCGCATTAGGCGAATCACCACCCCAGAAGCCCCGGCTAGCGCCGGGGCTTTTTTATGTGTTGAGGGGTGTCTGCAGTGCGTCCGCTCGCCTTGCTGTTAACAATGTGTGCTCAAGGGCCTGGGGCAGGGGCTGGCCCAGTAGACGGCTAAATGCCTCTCGTAGGCTTTGCACCGCATCGATGGCTAGGGGCTTGCCCCGGAGCGCGGCCATCGCTTCGAGATAGGGGCTGGCCGGGGCCAGCCAGCGTTCGATCAGCTCGGCCGTCAGCTCGAGTTGGAGCGACTCCCGCCACTGCTCCTGCTGCACTTGCCATCCCGCAGCGATCAAGCCGCGTTGGCTAATCAGGGCGGTGTTCTGCGCCTGGATCAGCCGCTGCCCCTCCAGGTACTTGAGCTCCTCCAGCAAGATTTGTAAGGAGGGTTCTGCCGTGCCGATCAGGGCCTGCAGGCCTGCGGCTGGTCCAAGTTGGGGGGTGCTGAACAGCAGGCGCCATTGGCCGGTTTTGCCCAGCAGAGCTCCCGCCTGGCTTATCCAGGCTGAGATCTGTTCGCCGCTGAGGCCCTGCCAGGGTTGCCGGGCTATCACCCAATCGAAGCGGGCTCCGGAATCAAGTGCGACTTGTGGTTCGAGCTGGGAGCTAAGGGCGCCAGGGTTTTGGGGAGGCACCAGCAGCAGCTGGGGCTGGCGCAGGGTGTCGAGCACCTTCAGCTGGGCCTGCAGCCGCTCCCGGTCGTAGGCCTGGCCCACGGTGATCACTACCCCCCCCTCGGGCGTGGCGGCCAGGGGATCCAGGGCCCATAGCAACGACCTCGCTTCCAGTACCAGCACCCGCGCTTGGCGTTGCCAGATCACGCCTTCCCAGAAGCGACGTCTCAGGGTGTCGAGTCGTTCTCCCTCGGCTGCGGCTTGCCGCTGCAGCCACCGCTCCAGCTGGGGATCCTCCGGACTGCTGCTAAGCACATCACCCTGATCTGCGGCCATTTCGGCCGCAGCCGCTAGCTGGGCGGCCCGCCGCTGTTGCAGTCGCTCGCGCTTCTGGCCCTCCCACCCCAGGGAGCCCGGTTGCCAGAAAATCTCACCTTGAAGTGCGCCGGGCAAATACTGCTGGGCCACCCAGTGTTCGGCGTAGGCGTGGGGGTAGCGATAGCCCACCCCATCGCCGAAGGCCTGGCCATCGCGGTTGGCATCGCGCAGGTGGGATGGCACCTGCTGACGATTGGCGCTGCGCACGCTTTTGAGGGCATCGAAGAAACCCAGCACGCTGTTGCTCTTCTCCGCTCCTGCCAGATACAGAGCTGCCTGGGCCAGCGGGTAAAGCCCCTCCGGTAAGCCCACTCGCTCGAAGCTGGCCGCACAGGCTTCCACCACCACCACGGCCTGGGGATCGGCCAGGCCGATGTCTTCCCCGGCGGCGATCAACATGCGCCGAAAGATGAAACGTGGGTTTTCGCCCGCCTCCACCATGCGGGCCAACCAGAAGAGGGCCGCATCGGGATCGGAACCGCGCAGCGATTTGATGAAAGCGCTGATCGTGTCGAAGTGGGCATCCCCCTGTTTGTCGTAGAGCACCGCCCGCTGCTGGATCGACTCCTCGGCGATGGCGAGATCGATGGTGATGAAGCCATCCGCTCCGGGCGGAGTGGTCTCCACGGCCAGCTCCAGTGCATTCAGCAGGCTGCGGGCATCGCCGCCGGCCACATCCACTAGATGGTCGGCTGCCGCTGGCGCCAGGGCAATCGTGCGCCCGCCGTAGCCCACCTCGGTGTCCCGCAGGGCCCGTTCCAGTAGCTGGCGCAAGTGTGCTGGTTCGAGCGGTTGCAGGCGAAACAACCGTGAGCGGCTCACTAGGGCCTTATTCACCTCGAAATAGGGGTTTTCGGTGGTGGCTCCGATCAGATTCACCGTGCCGTTTTCTACCCAGGGCAGCAGGGCATCCTGCTGGGCACTGTTGAAGCGGTGCACCTCATCAACAAACAGCGTCGTGCGCAATCCATGGCGTGCCAAGCGCTCCCGGGCCGCCTCCACCTCCGTGCGCAGATCCTTGACGCCGGCGAGTACGGCATTGAGGCTGCTGAAGTGAGCCCTGGTGTTGCCGGCGATAATCCGGGCCAAGGTGGTTTTGCCAACCCCCGGTGGGCCGTGCAAGATCAGGTTTCCGACTCGGTCTGCGGCGATGGCGCGCCGCAGCAGGCGTCCCACGCCGAGGATCGACTCTTGACCCACGAAGTCGTCAAGGTTGCGGGGCCGCAGCCGGTCGGCTAGGGGCGCTATCCGGGCCAGGGTGATGTCGCGTTGATGGCTGAACAGGTCGCTCACGAGGTCGCCGCAGCGCCGTTCAGAGTCCATCATCGGGCCGCTGGCGATACGCTCCGGCCACGCGGCGCGCCCGACCCACCACCACAGCCATGCACCGCCCTGTTGTTTCCCCGCTTTTGATTCTCACGGCGATGGCGTCTGCCCTGGTTGTGGGGTGTCAGCAGGGGCGCGAGCCGGCTCCGCGGATGCCTGTGGTGCAGACCCAGCGCCTGGAAACTGCCGAATTTCAGGCCAGTTTTGACACTGTGAGCACTCTGGAAGCAGAGGAGGAGGTTGATCTGGCGGCCCAGGCGGGGGGCCGTATTCAGCGTTTGTTGGTGCGCCAGGGAGATCGGGTGCGCCAGGGCCAGTTGCTGCTGGTGCTCGACCAGGCCCAGCTCAGGGCCGAGGTGGCCAGCCTGCGCGCTCAGATGCAAACCAACCGACTCAACTACCAGCGTTATCAGGATCTGGCCCGCCAGGGTGCAGCCAGTGCCCTGCAGCGGGATGAATTTCGCCAGGCCTACATCGCTGCCCGCGAAGCTCTGGTGGCCAAGGAGGCCGATCTCGCCTTTAAGGATCTGCGGGCGCCGATCAGCGGCACGGTGGCTGATCTGCGCGTTAAGCAGGGCGATGTGATCGCCGCAGGTGTGCCGATCACCCGCTTGATCCGTAACAACAATCTCCTGGCTCGCATCGATGTGCCGGCCACCTACGCCGATCGTGTCCGGACGGGTCAGCGGGTGCTGCTGCTGGGCGCCTCCAGCCCCCAGACACTGGCGGAGGGCCAGGTGATCTCGGTGGATCCGGGGGTGAGCGCCCCAACCCAGACGCTGCTGGTGAAGGCGTCGTTTGCTAACCCGCCTGGCAGCCTGCGTAACGGCCAGCGCAGTCGCACTCGGCTGGTGCTGGATCGGCGCCAGGAGTTGGCCGTTCCCTTCACCGCGGTGACGCGGTTGGCAGGACAGCCCTTTATCTATTTAGTGGGCAGCTTGGCTGAGCTGGAGCGGCGGCCAGGCAAGGCCCCCATCGCCGAGCTGCGCCGGTTGCCGAGCGGCACCCTTTTTGCCATGCAAACCCCGGTGGGGCTGGGCGGTTTGCAGGGAACCCTCTATCCACTGCAGCGCGGCGCTCAGCGCGGCGACCGGGTGATCACCGCGGGCTTGCTCAACCTGCGCCACGGCGCTCCGGTGCAACTGGAGAGGCAGGGCAAAAAGGCAGTGGTCCGGTAACTTGCGTTTCGGTGCTCAGTGGATGTGAATAGAGCTGTTGCAGCTTTCTCCCTTCTTGGCCTGCTGTGGCTGGGGGGATGTACGACCAAACAGGCTTCCCGGCCTCCGCTGGTAGTTCAGACAGAGACCATCGGCGAGGCTGATTTCAGCCCCT
>CAZKER010000298.1:0-2699 GCA_964551845.1 uncultured Cyanobium sp. | reverse complement strand
AACGCTGAGCAGGCGCCAGCACGCCGGCAGGGTCATGTCGCCATAGCCCACCGTGGTGAAGGTGATGCCGGAGAAATAGAGGCTGCCCTCCAACCCCGGAAACAAGCCCAGCCCCCGATACAGCAGGGCCCAGAGCAGGATCTCCACCCACAGCGCCAGCGCCGTGAGCAGGGCCATCGCCAGAATCATCAAAAGACGCCGCCGGCTGCGCGGCGCACACCAGGCGTCGAGCCGTTGCCGGTGGGTGCACTCCGCCTGAATCACCGTCACCAGCGTGTGAATCACGGAGGTGAGGATCAGCATGGCCACCGCCATGCCCAGCTGCGCCGGCAACCCCAGGCACACTCCAGGGGCCTGGGGCGGCCTGCCCTGGCCAAAACCTGGCAATGCCGCTGCCAGTAAGCCAATGACAACAACGACAGCGAATCTGAGCTGGCGCTGTAGCGAGCTGATTCGCCCCATCAGGCCGGCTCGGCACGAGAGTGCTCAGGCAAAGGCAGCCCGAGCCAGCGCGCTTCTTCACGAGCGGCCGGCAACAGCCTTTGCAACTGCTGAGCTGTGGCGGCAGGATCAGCCTTGAGTTGATTATAGCGACGCAGGGAACTATTAGGGAACAGCAGCAGCCCGATCGCCAGGGCAAGGCCACACCCCATCAGGTAGTCGATCCAGCGATTGGGGATGTACCAGGCCACCAGAGATCCGTAACCAACGAAGGCCACACCACTGGAGATCAACGCCGTGCGCAGGTAATTCGTGCTGTTTAATGCCAGCGCCAAAGCGGTTGTCCCGCCCATCACCAGGCCGGTTTGTAGCGACCCGATACCCAAAGTATTAAATACCAATAAAGGCATCAGAATTCCCAATGTGACACCAACCATCCGATCGCGTACTCGAGCAAGGGTGTCGCCAATGCTGTCGTTGAGCAACAACACCACACCGAAGTAGAGATACTTCGGTGTAACAGCTCCCACTCCCTGGCCGATGGCCAGGGCAAGGCTGGCAAACACGAGCTTGCGCCAGAAGAAAGGCGATTGCAGGCCTGCTTTAACCCGCTCGGCCAGGGGAAGCTCGTCTGGATCAGGGGGGGCGCTCTCCGCAGGCGGGATCACCACAGGGGAGAAAGCCAGCTGCAACGCCGTGCCGATGGCCAGACCAAGGGCAATGGCAAGCAACTCCTGGCCCCAGTCACTCCAGCTTGGTGAACTGCTCAGCAGCGGCAGCACTCCAGCCACTGCAGCAACGCCGGAGAGCAGCCGCAACTTCCCTGGCAGCAGCAAAACCAACAGCTGCATCAGCGCCGCCACCAGCCCGAAGACGAACACCTGGGGCACCGAGGCGAGGGCAAGCCCCAGGGCAACGCCGATCGCCATGCAAAACCCGACCACCACCAGCAACACCGGATAGATCGCCAGGGGCCAGCGGCTGAAATCGGGGCGCACCACCAGCGCTGCGATCACCGCGCCGTAGGCGATGGCCCCACTGCTTAGGCCAATGCCATCACAGACCGCACCCGCCAAACCGGCCGCCAGACCGATCACCAAGGCCGCGCGCAGCTGCACCATTCAGGAGCGCGGGGGGCGCAGAGCCTGGGCCCAACCCACCAGCAACACCACCAGTAGCAAGGTGATCCAAAACCACAGCCGCGGCGGCGAGCTGATGGCGGCGATCACGAGCAGCACCAGGGCAATCCAAGGAGCTGGCTGACGCCAAGGGCTCAACCAACGATCACGGTTATTCATCGCTCCGCACCACCTAGCCAGCGCAAGAACGGCAACACAAAGCTCACCAGGGAGCGCCGTTCCACCTCCACCTTCGCCCGGGCAGGAGTGCCATTCTCCAAAGGCAGATCGGGCCCCCGACCGCTACTCCATCGGAGACCACTTGGATTATCGGCAGGCTCCAATTCCACAGTCACCAGCTGCACGGGTGAGCTGATCTTGTCGGCGGCGGTGGCCAGGGGATCACCGCCCTCACCAAAGGCAGCCTGGCGGCTGCGGGCAATCAGGCTCAGAGCCACTTCCGGATCCCCCACTACCCGGCTCACCTCGGCCAGATCGGCGGTAGCGGGCGAAATCGCCACAATTTTGCCCTCAACAGATCCATAGCGCTCGGCAGTGCCGCCATAGCGCTCTCTTGTCTGCAGCAGAGGATCAAGCTGGATCGGCTGGCCGATCCGCAGGCGCACCGCATCGGCATCACTAAACAACGCAGTCGCCAGGCGCGGGCGGCTGGCTTGCAGGGGCCCGGGACCCAGGGTTCCCAGCCTCTGGCCTGGAAGCACCGCCTGCCCCGGACTAACCGACAGACTCAGCAATCGACCAGATCGCGGCGCCAGCACAGCCTGGGCATCCTCCTGCCCCTCCAGTTCAGCTCGATTGGCATCGAGCTGGGCCAGCTGACCCTCCAAGGCCTTGATCTGGCTCTGGTTGCGCAAGTACAGGTCCTGGGCTCCCACCCACAGAGGGCTGTAACGGGGGATCACCTCATCGCGGCGCAGGGTTTCGAGCGCCTGCAATTGCTTCTGCACCGGTTGGTTGGTGGTGCGCAGGGTTGAGATCTGGGCCCGGATCGCCTGCTGCTGACGGTCGATGGCTTGCCCCTGCCGCACCAGGGCATCAGGGTTGGGACCCACCGCACCAGCTCCCGCAGCCGCCTGGTCCACCCGATTCAAGGTGGCCAACAGTTCGCCTTGACGCACG
>CAZKER010000297.1:0-1871 GCA_964551845.1 uncultured Cyanobium sp. | reverse complement strand
TCTCCTGCACATATTATGACAATGACTAGCAACCAATCCACTCCCGACATAACCAACCCCGCCTACCGCGATGCCTACAGCCGCATCAACGGCATGGTGGTGGTGGGTGAAAATCTCGCTGGACGACATTTCCGACTGCTTGCCCGCGCCATTCCAAATGATGAGCAGGAACTGGAGCGACTGGCCGCCATGGAAGGGGGCCACGCCAGCGACTTCATGGGCTGCAGTCGCAACCTTGGAATCAAGCCCGATCTAGGTCTGGCCCGGCGCCTGTTCGCCCCTCTCCACGGGCTGTTCCTCAAGTGCAACCAACAGGGCGACCTTCCCGGCTGTCTGGTGATTCAGGGCTTGATTGTGGAGTGCTTTGCTCTGGCGGCTTACCACGCATACCTGCCCGTGGCCGACGCCTACGCACGGCCCATCACCGCCGCTGTTATCAGTGACGAAGGAGAGCATCTCGGCTACGCGGAGCGTTGGTTGCAGGCCCACTTCAACGCAACGCAGGCATCCGCCGGCACGGTCATCCGCCAAGCCCTGCCGATCACTCTGTCCATCCTGCAGACCCTGGCCAACGACCTCAAGGCCATCGGCATGGACCCGCACGAGGTGCTGGCCAGTTTCAGCGAGCTTTTCCTGAAAGCCCTAGAAGCCAGCGGCTTTGATCAAACAGCAGCCAGACGCATCGTTACCGGAGGCCTGGCTGCTGCTGCCCCTAGCTGACCAAGGCCAGGTCAGCCAGGGGCGCGGGGGATGGGAGATCAATCGCTTCACACCTCAGCCAAGCACTGCTGAGCTGCATTGGCCGTAACGCGCCACCCAACCGCAACTGCAGCCAGACAGCGACGCTGGGATCGAGGATGGCAATCGCCTCCGATGGGCCAGGCTGCTCGATCCCGCTCGGCCGGGCGACCACACCAAGCATGGAGCTGACGTTCGGCGGGCAGTACCAGAGCCCCGCATCGCCGATCCCTTGATGACGGCGGCGCTCGAGCATCAGCTCGCGCAGCTGGCCATCCCCGCTGAGCTCTGGGAACGGCGCCACAAGCAACTGCAGCGAACGGAGATCCGTCGTCGGCGGGCCGGGCTGGGGCGCAAAGGGTATGGCCATGAGCGTCGTTGCAACGTTTTAGGAATCACGCTACAGCATAACAACGGTAGTGACATACCATTGACCTAGTTTACGCCGCGCAGCCGCGCCTGGCCCGATGCTCTCCTCTCCTTCCCTGTCCACCACCTCCCAGCAGAGCCAAACCCTTGGGCCGCGGGTGCGCAAGCTGCATGCCCATATCGGCAAGGCCCACCATCAGGCGGAAGGGATGGCTTTTTCCAGGGCTCTGCTGGAAGGGAGAGCCAAGCCGCTGCAGCTGGCAGGCCTGCTGAGGGCGCTGCTGCCGGCCTACACCCTGCTTGAGCAGGAGGCACCCGACCTGGCCACCGCCCTTGGTGCAGCCGACATTCCCTGGTCATCCCTGGCCCGCAGGCACGCCCTAGAACACGACCTGAAGCAGCTCGACGTGTTGCCAGCAACGCCGGGATCAGCTGCAGCAGCCATCTGGCTGGAGCAGATCAGATTGCTGGCTCGCCAGGCACCCCACCGGCTGATGGCGCACGTTTATGTGCGCTATGGCGGGGATCTCTCCGGCGGTCAGCAACTAGGAGGCCAAGCCAACATCATTCTGGGCCGCCATGGTTTGCCAGCACTGAAATTTTGGACATTTAAGCAGGAGATCCCTGCCCTCAAAAAAGCCCTGCATGACGGTTTTGAGCAGATGGATCTATCTGAAGCAGAAGAAGAGGAGTTGCTGGATGAAGCCGTACTGGCCTTCAAGCTCACCCAGAAACTGCTAGCCGAGCTCGCCGAGCTCTAGGGC
>CAZKER010000296.1:0-18822 GCA_964551845.1 uncultured Cyanobium sp. | reverse complement strand
GGATCGCCCGGATGTGGGGCTGGTTCTCCACCTTGACCTGCCGGCCAGTCCGGAGGGGTATTTGCAGGAATCGGGCCGGGCCGGACGGGATGGGCAACTGGCACGCTGTCTGGTGCTCTACGACCCGGCTGATCGCACCAGCCTGGGCTGGGCGATTCGGGGCGCGGGTTCCCAGCGCCAGCAGGATCAACAACGGCTGGAGCTGGCCCAGCAGCAATTGCGCCGGATGGAGGCGGTGGCTGAGGGTGAGGGCTGCCGGGAGCAGGCGCTGCTGCTGGCTGTTGGGGAGCTGGCGGCTGCCTGCGGCCGCTGTGACAACTGCCGCAGCCCCCGTCAGCGTCGGGATTGGTCGGCTGAGGCCCATCAGGCGCTGGAGGTGCTGGAGTTACGCCCCGGCCGCGATCTACGCAACCTGGCTGAGGAGCTCGCCTCAGCCTTGCCGGCCGAACAGCGACAGGAGCAAGAAGCCAGCTGGGGGTGGCTACTGCGGCGGCTGGCCCAAGAAGAATTGCTCAGCGAAAGCGACGACGGAGCCCAGCGGCTCTACTTGCGCGCCTCGGGCCGGCGCTACGTGCGCCAGCCCTGGCCGCTGCACCTGGCCGCCTGATCGGTGGCGCCTGCCTACCAAGCTGGACTAGCTGGCCTTGGCCTTGCAGATGTCGCTGATCAGCTGCTCCTCAAAGTCGCTCTGGGGTGCATCCCAGCTCTTCCATTGGCCCGATTGGCTGGTGGCATTGAGCTTGCGGGCACCGCAGTTGACCGCCAGATAGACGGGCTTGCCATCGCCATTCAGGGTTGGGGCCACGAAACTGCCTCCCATGGGCTGCCAGTTGGCCCAATCCACCTGAAGCGGGCCGTAGCTGCGCCAGTCGGGCCCTTGAGGCTTGCTGCTGCTGGGCTTGCTGCCAGTCCTCGGCCGGCTGCTGGTTGGCGGGCTTGTGGTTGTAGCGGTGCTTGTTGGGGTTGCGGCCTTGGCGATCGGCGTGGCAACGACTGGCGAGGGTTTGGGGGTGGGCTGAATCTTGGGTTGGGCCGCTGGTTGGACCACTGGTTGAGCTACCGGTTGAGCCACTGGTCGAGCAGCCTGTTGAACGACTGGTTGAACGGGCTGTTGCACAGCCTGTTGAACGCTGGGTTTGGGAGTGGGAGTGAGTTTGGGACTGGGTTTTGGGGCAGCCACGGCTGTGGTCGCGGCTGTGGTCACTGCTGCGTTCACGGTGGGTTTAGGGGCTGGTGTTGCCACTGCCACTGCCGATGCCACTGGCTTGGGTTTGGGCTTGGGTTTGGCCTGGGCAGCTGGCTTTGGGGTGGCCTTCACCGGAGGTGGGGCTTGCAATTTCAGGCGGGTGCCAGACACCACCAGATTGGGGTCGTCGATTTTGTTGATGGCCGCCAACCGCTCAACGGGCAGCCCGTAGCTGCCGGCGATGGTGGAGAGGCTCTCGCCGCTGCGCACCAAGTGTTCCTTGGCGTTGCGCGGGGCCGCTGTGCTGCGGGGGGCGGCCGATGAGGACGGCCGCCCAGGAATGGCTAGGCGTGTTCCCGCCACCACCAGATTTGGATTGCTGATCCCGTTGACCTGGATCAGGCGCTCGGTGCTGGTGCCGAAGCGATCGGCAATTTCGGAAAGGGTTTCGCCGCTTTTAACCGTGTATGGGGCGGTGGGCAGCGTTCGAGGAGCCGCGGCTGGTGCTGCCCGGCGAGATCCAGGCAGCACCAGCTTTTGGCCCGCCACCACCATGTTGGGGTTGGTGATGCCGTTGGCCTGCATCAATTGGTTGAGGCTGACCCCCTGGCGATCGGCGATATCGGAGAGGGTGTCGCCGGGCTGGACCGTGATACTGCCGCCCCTGGAGCTCCCACCGGCACCGTTGCTGCTGCCAGGCAACACCAGCTTTTGGCCCGCCACCACCATGTTGGGGTTGCTGATGCCATTGGCCTGCATCAGTCGGTTCAGGCTGACGCCGTGGCGATCTGCAATCTCCGAGAGGGTTTCGCCTGGCTTTACCACTACGTTTGCCAGTGCTGGGACTGGGGCCAGCCCCGGGAGGGGCAACACCACAGCTAGGGCCAGGGCGGCAAGGGAGCGACGCATCGGCACCACGTATAGCTACGGGAACGTTAAGGGCCCTGCCCAGTCCCATCCAGTCCCCTGATCGCCTCCGGCGCATCAAAGGTTCTGATCGCCGCCGCCACCGTCCGGTCGCGATTAGCCCAGCAGCCGCTTCACCAGGGCCAACTTGCCCGCATAGGGGGGGTAGCGGAAAGGAAGATCCAGCCAGAAGGGGCGCCGCAGCACCGTGCGCCGGTGCGAAAATGTGAGAAAGCCAGCTTCACCGTGGTAGCTGCCCATGCCGCTCTCGCCAACACCACCAAAGGGCAGGGCCGCCGCACCCGCTTGCATCACCACATCGTTGAAGCAGACGCCTCCGGAGCTGGTGGTTCCCAGGGTGCGCTGCTGGGCGGCTCGATCGTGGCTGAATAGATAAAGAGCAAGGGGCTTGGGACGCGCCCTTACCTCGGCCAAGGCCGCTTCCAAGTTGGTCACGCCCATCACGGGCAGGATTGGGCCAAAGAGCTCCTCCTGCATCAGCGGATCGTCGCCGGATTCAACTGCTACCAAGGTGGGTTCGATGCGTCGGCGGCTGGGATCGCTGCGCCCTCCCGCCAGCACTTGGCCGCGGCTGAGGGCCCCCGCCAGCAGGGCCTCCAGCCGCTGGAACTGGGCTTCATTAACGATGCAGCCCAGGTCCTCGCTGGCGAGGGGATCGCTGCCGTAAAAGCGTTGCCATTCGGCGGCGATGGCCGCCACCAAGTCGTCCTGGACGGCGGGTTGCACCAGCAGGTGGTCAGGAGCGATGCAGGTTTGGCCAGCATTTAGCCCCTTGCCCCAGGCCAGGCGCTTGGCGCTGGTGGCGATGTCGGCATCGGCGAGCACGATCGCCGGACTCTTTCCGCCGAGCTCCAGGGTCACGGGGGTGAGATGGCGGGCGGCGGCGGTCATCACCAGCCGGCCCACCCGGCCGCCTCCGGTGAAAAAGATGTGATCAAACTGCTGCTCCAGCAGCTCGGCGGCAACTGCCCCATCACCGGCGACCACCTGCACCACCTCGGCGGGGAAGGCCTGGGGCAGGCAGCGGGCTAACAGTTCGGCGGTGCGGGGGGCATGCTCCGAGGGCTTCAGCACGGCCGTGTTGCCCGCCGCCAGGGCGCTCACCAGCGGGTGGATGCAGAGATGGAATGGGTAGTTCCAGGGACCGATGATCAACACGCAGCCCAGTGGTTCGGCCTGCACCCAGGCCTGGCCGGGCCGCAGGGCCAGATCCAGCCCGATCGGCCGCGGCGCCATCCAGCGCTTTAGCTGGCGCCGGGTGAGGGCCAGCTCTTGGCGCACCGCTATCAGCTCAAAGGTGGCCTCCAGGGCAGGTTTGCCCAGATCAGCTGCCAAGGCTTCAAGCACCGCGGCTTCCTGATCCCGCAGCAGGCAGCCCAGGCGATCGAGCTGATCCAGCCGCCAGGCCAGGCTGCGGGTATGTCCCGTGCTAACGGGTGCCCGCATCGCAGCGATCGGCGTGGTCAGGAGCGGAGTGGCGGTTGGGGCGGAAGCCAATGAGTACGGGGCGAGTTACCACAAGCTGGCAAATTAATTCTTGCTTCGGTTGCTTAGAGCCAGGCCAGATCAGGCAGCTGCTGATACGCCAGCTGATAGGCCTCGCGGATTTGGGCAATCAAGGCCTGCGCTGCCGGCTGCGCCAAGTGCTGGTGGTGCAGCACCACCAGCACCAACTCGGTTCCGCTGCAGTTGAGGCTTCGAGCAATGGCCTTGGTGGTGAGGCCCTGGCCAATCAGGTTGACAATCTGCCGTTGGCGTGGACGGGGGGAGCCTGGTCACTTCCCCGTTCGGTTCTGAGCCGTGTCGCTTCCCGCGCAGCAGGGCGGCCTCGATCCCACTTCGCAGGGTTTCGTAGGTGGAGGTTTTATCCACCGCCTTCAAGCCCCCAGGCCGTGCAGCATCTTGCAGAGCAGCTGCGGGAACATGACCTGGTTTTGCACGATCAGGCAGGGAAGGATCACCAGGTGCAGCCGGTGAGCCAACTTGCTTGAGGAGCGGTGCCAGCCCCTCTTTTTGTAAGCCCTTGACGAGATTTGAACTCGTGACCTCTCCCTTACCAAGGGAGTGCTCTACCACTGAGCTACAAGGGCATGTGGAAGGTGGGCCGGGTTGGATTTGAACCAACGTAGGCAGAGCCAGCGGATTTACAGTCCGCCCCCATTAACCACTCGGGCACCGACCCGAACCACACCCGAAGAACTTACCAGCCGACCTTCTCCATGCAGCTGCTCGCTCTCCACGGTCCCAATCTCAACCTGCTGGGTACCCGCGAGCCGGGTGTTTATGGCAGCCATACCCTTGAGCAGGTCAATGCCGCCCTGGAGAGCCGTGCCAGGGCCCTGGGGGCGGCGATCAGCTGCTATCAGAGCAACCATGAAGGTGCCCTGGTAGATCGCATCCACCAGGGCCGCGGCAGCGTGGATGGCATTTTGATCAACGCCGGGGCTTACACCCACACCTCAATTGCCCTGCGCGATGCCCTGCTGGGGGTGGGGATTCCCTTTGTGGAATTGCACTTGAGCAACACCCACGCCCGCGAGCCGTTTCGGCACCATTCCACCTTGGCGGACAAGGCCCTGGGCGTGATTTGTGGGTTTGGGCCGCTCAGTTACACCCTGGCCCTTGAGGGCCTGGTGGCCCACCTGCGAGCCCAGCCTTGATGGCCCGGGTGAAGTGGTTGGCTGCCCCGAGTAGCCACGCCTGGCTGGAGCAGGCGATTGCCCAGCCTGAGCTGCTGTTGATCGACCACGCCCACTGCGAGCGCAAGGCCGCCGGCGTGGCTCTGCAGCTGATGTTTCGTTACCCCGCCGACGAGCAGCTGGGGGCTGTGCTTAGCCCCCTAGCCCGAGAGGAACTGGAGCACTTCGAGCAGGTGCTGCAGCTGCTGCAACGGCGCGGCATCGCCCTGCGGCCCCTGCCGGCCCCTGCCTACGGTTCGGCCCTCACGGCCCAGGTGCGCAAGGGCGAGCCCGAGCGCATGCTGGATTCGTTTTTGGTGGCTGGCCTGATCGAGGCCCGCAGCCATGAGCGCATGGCGCTGCTGGCGGCCCATAGCCCCGATGCCGAGCTGCGGGCGCTGTATGGCGAGCTGCTGGCCAGCGAAGCGCGCCATTTCGGCCTCTACTGGCTGCTGGCGGAAGAGCGTTTTGGCAGGCAAGTAACAATGCAGCGCCTGGAGCAGCTGGCATTGGCCGAAACGCAGGCGCTGATAGGGGATTTGACCGAGCCTCAGCTGTTGCGCATGCACTCGGTGGGGGTGGAACTGGGAAGTTGACTTCGGCAGACAGCACCGCAAACCAGTCCTAAAAAAGCTTGATGAGTCATCCAGCGGTCGGTCGCCAGAGGCTGCCACGCCACATCCAGCACGAACACAGAGATGGCAATCCGGCGGCCTTTCGCTGGAGTGTGCTGCTGAACAGTGGCCTCTCGGCTTTGCAGCTGGCCATCGGCATCGGCTTTGGATCCCTGGCCCTGATCGGCGATGCCCTGCACAACCTCGGGGATGTGGCGGGCTTGCTGCTCGGCTGGGGAGCTGAGCGCCTCAGCGCCATGCCCGCCAGCAGGCAATTCACCTACGGATTTGGCCGCAGCACCCAGCTGGCCTCGATGATCAACGCGGCGTTGATCTTGATGGCCGCCGCCGTTGTGATCGTTGAGGGCCTGCAGCGGCTGGCCAAACCGGTGGAGCTAACCCCTGGCCCGGTGGCGGTGGCGGCCCTTTTGGGCATCGCGGTGAACCTGGGCTCGGCCCGGTTGTTTGGCCACAACCACAGCCACGATCTCAACCGCCGAGCTGCGGTGGTACACCTGCTCACCGATGCGGCGGTGAGTGCTGCGGTGCTGGTGAGCGCCCTGTTGATTCAGTTCACCGGCATCCACTGGCTCGATCCCTTCACTGGTATCGGTGTGGGTGTGGCCGTGGCCTGGTCTGGTTGGACACTGCTGCGCCAGTCGGTGCTGGTGAGCCTCGATGGAATCCCGCCAGGTATCGATCGAGACGCTGTGGAACGGGCCTTGGCCGAACTGCCAGGTGTTGTGGCGGTGCACCACATCCACATCTGGGGAATGAGCACCTCCCAAACGGCGCTGACGGCACACCTTTTGCGCGATCCCCAGCAGGTCGACGACATGGCCCTGCTGCACAGCGCCAAGGCAGCCCTAGCCCAGCTCGGCATCGACCATTCGACTCTGCAGCTAGAGCCTTTGCAGCTGGAAACTTGCAGCTTGAATAGGCCTGGTGCCTGAGCTCAGCTGTCTTTGAAACGGTCGCGAATGGTGCTTACCTCCTGGAGATGGCGCTTCAGCGCCTGGACGCAATCGCCATCGAGCTTGCCGGTATCCACCAGGCGCTCCAGCTCACTCACCGCCGCCTCAACAGGCCACGGCTCCTTGTAAGGCCGATGGCTGGTGAGGGCGTCGAGGATGTCCGCGACGGCGATGATCCGCGCTTCTAGGGCGATCTCGCTGGCTTTCAGCCCATTGGGATAGCCGCTGCCATCGAGACACTCGTGGTGCCCGGCCACCACATTGCGCATCATCTGGGAGTCGGGCAGAGCATCTAGTCCGAATTCGCCGATCATCCGCTCCAGTACGTCAATGCCTTTTTGAACGTGGGTGTTCATCAGAGCTCGCTCCTCGGCGTTAAGACCGCCTGGCTTTAGCAAGACGCTGTCGGGGATGCCAATCTTGCCAATATCGTGCAGTGGTGCAAACAAATAGAGGTGCTCGATGTATTCATCGCTCAAGCCATGCCTAGGGGCTAGCTCCCTTGCAATCAAGCGAGAATAATGAGCCATGCGCTCAAGGTGATTGCCGGATTCAAAATCGCGGAGATTGGCAAATTCGCGGGCAATCTGAGCGGATGTAGTGATCGAGTGAACTAAATTAAGTTCGTTTGCAATGGTTAGGGTGATCAGGGCATTGTAAACCTCTAGACTGCGCTGAACCTTTTTGCTAAAAGCGCCGGGCTTCAGTGAGTCATAGAATAGGAAGCCGATAAACTCATCTCGCTCGTATAGGGGCAGGGTGAACGAGGAGCGGTAGCCCTCCTTCAGCAGCCATTCGGAATGTGGGTTTGCAGGGTCTACAACATCTGCAATTTCATCCAGGATTCGTGCCTTGCGGCTGGCGGCTAAACCGCTTAGTGACTCACTCTCGGAGAGGCGAAACTCATACCCCTTGATGGCCCCACCCTGGCGGGTGCTGTGCACGAAGGTTTTGAGCATGTCATCGCTGGGCTCGTAGAGCGCACAGGCGATGCGATCCACATCCGGAACCTGCTCCAGTAAATGCTCGTGCAGATGGCGCAGTCTGTAATTAAGATCATCGCCAACTTGGCGGATCATGCTGGCGGCTTCATTTTGAAAGAAAACTGCGTCTTTGGCTTTTACTTTCGGTTTCAAGTTTCACCCTGATTATCGATGTCGTCGAGGCGGGGGTAGCGGTCGGCGATTTGGTCGCCGGTGAACTGGGCCACCCAGCCTTCGGGGTTGTCGAAGAAGCGCAAGGCGCAGAAATTGGGGGCTGGACCCATGTCAAACCAGTGTTTCGTGCCAGCTGGCACGGAAATCCAGTCGCCCGCTTCACACAAAAGCTGCAGCACCGCACCGCCAACATGCAGGCAGAAAAGGCCGCGGCCCTCTACGAAGAAGCGCACTTCATCTTCACTGTGGGTGTGCTCGGCTAAAAACTTCTGGCGCAGGGCTTGGCGGTCTGGATGGTCGGGCGTGAGGCGAATTGCATCCACCGTGGGGTAGGTCCCACCGACCTGCACCCTGGCAATTTCGGCGGCGTAGGCGGCCAGGATCCCAGCCGGATCGGCGTCCGGGGGGAGGCTGGCTTGGACTTGCCAGCGCTCAAAGCCGATGCCCAGTGGCGCCAGGGTGGCGGCGATTTCGGCCGCGTCACTGCTGGTGAGGCTGGGGGAGGCTGACTCAGCTGGGCCGGTGGTAAACACCTGCAGAAGACTCATCGGGCCAGGACACGGGCTGCTCCCAGCCTAGAAAGGCTGCAGCAGCAGGCCCGTTGTGTCCTCGGCAGAATTTCCGGGATCCCTGGCGCCGGCGGTGGGTCTCACCCTGGTGGGCGTTGGCCCCGGTGATCCGGAGCTGCTCACCGTGGCGGCGGTGCGGGCAATTGGGGCCGCGGCGGTGGTCGCTTACCCGGTGGCCCGACTCGAGGCCGAGGGAATGGCTGCCCGGATCGCCGCCCCCTGGATGCGCTCCGAACAACGCCGCCTGCCGCTGCTGTTTCCGATGGTGAGCGAGGCGGAGCCGCGCCGCCAGGCCTGGCATGCCGCGGCCGCTGCCCTGGCCGCAGAAGTGGCTGCTGGCCAGGCCGTGGTGTTGCTGTGCGAGGGAGATGCCTCTCTCTACGCCAGTGCTTCCTATGCCCTGTTGGCCCTGGCGGAGCGCCATCCCAGCTGTCCGGTGGCGGTGATCCCGGGCATTACGGCGGTGGCTGCCGCCGCCGCCGCTGGTAGCTGGCCGCTGGCTCTGCAGCAGGACGCCCTGCTGATCCGCCCCACCCCTGACGATCCCGCCCAGCTCGAGGCGCTGCTGGCTGAGGCGGCGGCATCGGCCACGGTGCTGGCCCTGCTCAAGCTGGGCCAGCGCTGGCGCTGGGTGCGCCCCATCCTTGCGGCCCGAGGTCTGCTGGCAGGGGCCCTATTTGCCCAGCGGGTGGGCTGGCCCGACCAGCTACTGGCGCCGGCGGCCGAGGTGCCCGCCGATGAGCAGCCCTACTTCTCGCTACTACTACTCCGTCAGAGCTGGCCAGAGGTGTTGCCCTGAACAGCGGCCTCAGCCCGCTGCAGCAGCTCCAGGGCTTCGGCGGGCGTCGATGCCCTCATCAAGGCATGGCGCAGCTGGGGGGCGCCGGCAAAGCCCTGGCAGGTCCAGCCCATGTGTTTGCGGGCGATCAGCAGGCCGTGGTCGCCCTTGGTTGCCACTAGGGCCTGCAGCTGCTCCGCCGCCAGGGCGAGGCGCTCGAGGGTGCCGGGGGTGGCCGGAACGGGCCGGCCGCTGAGCTCCGCATCGATCTGGCCCACCAGCCAGGGGGCGCCCATGCTGCCCCTGCCCACCATCACCCCATCGGCGCCCGTCTCCTCCAGGCAGCGCCTGGCATCGGCCGGACTGTTTACATCGCCATTGGCGATCACCGGGATCGTCAGGGCCCGCTTCACTGCGGCGATGGCGGCCCAGTCGGCCTGGCCCTTGAATCCCTGTTCGCGGCTGCGGCCGTGCAGGGTGAGCAGCTGGGCGCCGGCATTTTCGAGCCGCTGGCACCAGCTCACGGCATCGCTGCCATCGCACCAGCCCAGCCGCGTTTTCACCGTCACCGGGAGGGCCACAGCCGCGGCCACGGTTTCCACAAGGCGGGCCGCCAGCTCAGGGTCGCGGATCAGGCCGCTGCCGCCCCCTTTTTTGGCGATCTTCTTCACTGGGCAACCCATGTTGATGTCGATCAGAAAGGCGCCGGCGGCCTCGGCACGCTTAGCCGCCTCGGCCATGGCGGCCGGCCGGTGATCAAACAGCTGCACGCCAATCGGTCCGGCCTCGCTGCCCAGCTCCTCCACCTTTTGCAGCCCGAAGCCCAGCTCCAGGCTGGTGGCGTTCACCATCTCTGTGAACAGCAGGGCATCAGCGGCCCAGCGCCGCACCAGGCCGCGAAAAATCCGATCGCTCACCCCCGCCAGCGGCGACTGCAGCACCCGGCAGCGCAGGGCGCGGGGTGTGCCGTTGCCAGGCAGCTGCAGGGGGAGGACTGTCATCGTGATCTGATTGTGGGGCTCCAGGCCGCAAGTTCCCGTGCAAGCCGCCCCCGCTGCTGTGCCCTACCCCTTGAGCCGGGAGTTGCTGGAGGCAGTGCTGGCCGACCGCACCAGCGATCGCTTCGTGTGTGAATTGATCTGGCCGCGCCTGGGATATGCGCAGAACGGCTCCGGCCCCTGGAGCGCGGGCCCGGCTACTTGCGCTGTCTGGCGGGAGTCCTTCCCGATCGAACCCCAGTTCATCGCCGAGCGGCCCCCCTCGGTAGCCCTCACCCGCTCGATCGCCAAGCAGTACAAGCAATTACTCAAGCAGCAGCTGGGATTTGCTGGCTACACGATCGGCGAGCTCTACCCGCGCCGCACCCGCCGCGCCACGGCCGTGAACTGGTTGCTGGCCCATCTGGCCGAGCGTGATGAAGCCCTGCCGGAGAGCGGGCCGCTGCCGCAGCTGTTGGCGGCGCCGGCTGATCCGGTGCTGGGGCATGCAGGCGACCTGCCCATCACCTGATGGCTGAGGTTTAGGTCTCTCTGTAGGGTCAAGAAAGGACAGACGTAGGAATACATCCCTTGGCCTTACCGGTCGTTGCCATTATCGGCCGCCCCAACGTGGGCAAATCCACCCTGGTGAACCGGCTCTGCCGCAGCCGCGAAGCGATCGTGCACGACCAGCCCGGCGTGACGCGAGATCGCACCTACCAGGAGGGCTACTGGGCTGATCGCACCTTCCGGGTGGTGGACACCGGCGGGCTGGTGTTTGACGACGACAGCGAGTTTCTGCCTGAGATCCGCGAGCAGGCCAACCTGGCCCTGGCCGAGGCGGCCGTGGCCCTGGTGGTCGTCGATGGCCAGCAGGGTTGCACCGCCGCCGACCAGTCGATTGCCGAGTGGCTACGGGGCCAGGGCGTTCCCACGATGCTCGCGGTGAATAAGTGCGAGTCGCCCGATGCGGGCCTGGCCATGGCGGCCGAGTTTTGGGGCTTGGGCCTAGGCGAGCCCTTCCCGATTTCGGCGATTCACGGCGCCGGCACCGGCGACCTGCTCGACAAGGTGGTGAGTTACTTGCCCCCTACCGAAGAAGAGGAGGGCGAAGAGCCGATTCAGCTGGCGATCATCGGCCGCCCCAACGTGGGCAAATCCAGCCTGCTCAATGCGGTGTGCGGTGAAAACCGGGCGATCGTCAGCCCGATTCGAGGCACCACCCGCGACACAATCGATACCACGATCGAGCGTGAGGGCAAAACCTGGAAGCTTCTCGATACGGCTGGCATCCGCCGCCGCCGTTCGGTGAGCTACGGCCCCGAATACTTCGGCATCAGCCGCAGCTTCAAGGCGATCGAGCGCTCCGATGTGTGCGTGCTGGTGATTGATGCCCTCGATGGGGTGACGGAGCAAGACCAGCGCCTCGCCGGCCGCATCGAAGAGGACGGCCGCGCCTGCGTGGTGGTGGTGAATAAGTGGGATGCCATTGAAAAAGACAGTCACACCATGCCGGCGATGGAGAAAGAGCTCCGCGCCAAGCTCTATTTCCTCGACTGGGCGCCGATGCTGTTCACCTCAGCCCTCAGCGGTCAGCGGGTGCAGGCGATTTTCCCTCTGGCCATGCTGGCGGTGGAGCAGCATCGCCGCCGCGTCACCACCTCGGTGGTGAATGAGGTGCTCACCGAGGCACTCAGCTGGCGCTCGCCGCCCACTAGCCGCGGTGGCCGCCAGGGCCGCCTCTACTACGGCACCCAGGTGGCGGTGCGGCCCCCCAGCTTCACGTTGTTTGTCAATGAGCCGAGGCTTTTCGGTGAAACCTATCGCCGTTACGTGGAGCGTCAGATCCGCGAGGGCTTGGGCTTTGAGGGCACGCCGATCAAGCTGTTCTGGCGAGGCAAGCAGCAGCGCGATGCCGAGAAGGAGCTGGCCCGCTCCCAGAACCGTGGCCGCTAGGGCTGGCTCTTAGGTGGATTTTTTACGCCAGATCCCCATCGGCCAATTTGCCGCCCCGGATCCGGCGGAGTTGGCCCATGGCGGCAGCTGGTTGCGCCGGCTGGATCCACGCCTGAAGCTGGCCTGGAGCCTGATTTTTTTGGTCACCCCGATCCTGGCGGGGCCGCTTTGGCGCCTCAGCCTGGTGGGCTTGCTGTTGTTGATCACCGCCGCTAGCGGGCTCAGCTGGCGGCTATGGCGCCACAGCGTGCCGCTGCTACTGGCCCTGGCCCTGTCTGTGGGCGCCCTGGCGGCCCTGTTGCCGGCGGGTACGGCAGCTCCGGCAGCCCTGCAGCGGCCGCCGGCGGAGTTGCGGCTCCAGTCCGGCCCCCCTGGCAGCCCGCCGCCAGAGCGCTCCGGCACCCCCTGGGTGCTGCTGCGCCAGGGCCCACTAGTGGTAACCAGACGCTCAGCTGAGCTGGGCCTCAACGGCGCCACGCTGCTGTTCACCCTGGTACACAGCGCCAACCTGCTGCTGCTCAGCACCTCCCCCGAGCAGCTGGTTTGGGCGATCAGCTGGCTACTGGCGCCCCTGGCCCGGCTGGGCCTGCCGGTGGAGCGGCTTGGCTTCACCCTGCTGCTGTCCCTGCGCTTTTTGCCACTGGTGCAGGAGGAGCTGCAAAACCTGTTGCGATCTGTTGCAACCCGGGCGGTCAATTTCAAGCGGCTGGGCTGGAAGGGGGCCTTGGGTTTGGTGCTGGCCCTGGGGGAGCGGCTGCTGGCCAACGTGTTGCTGCGCGCCGAGCAGGGTGCCGAGGCGCTGCTGGCCCGCGGCGGCGCCTGGCTACCGCCTGATCAGCTGCTGCGACCAGCAGTCGCCGGCCGGGGGCTGGGCTTGCTCAACGCGGCGGCGGCGGGATTGCTGCTTTTGATGCTGTTGCTGCGTTGGAAAGTCGGTGCCCTTTAATGGCCCCAAATCGACCGCATCGGTGAGCAGCGCATTTGTGAGTCCGGAGCGCTATCTCAACCATCCCACCTTCGGGATGCTGTATCGGGTGGCGGCGGTTTCTGAAGGCCGGGATCTGTTCGCCACCCTCTACGCCCAGCGCATTTTTTTCGTTGTCACCCTGCAGCCCCGGGGCGCCACCTTTGAGGTGGTGCCGCTGATGGATGCTCGCCACTTCGCAGAGCAGAATCTGGTGCGGTCCCGCCGCGACGGTCCCGAGGCCCACGCCCACTGGCGTCAGTTGTTTGACCAGACCTTCATCTGAATCCCTGGCTGGGCGACTGGCCGCCCTTCAAGCCGCGCTGCCGCCTGGCTGCCGGCTGCTGGCCGTGAGCAAGGGCCAGCCCGCCGAGCGGATTCGGGAGGCGGTGGCCGCTGGCCAGCTCAGCTTTGGTGAGAGTCGCCTGCAGGAGGCGGTGGCCAAGCAGGGCGAGCTGGCCGATCTGGTCCCCCTCGACTGGCATTTCATCGGCCGGCTGCAGGCCAATAAGGCCCGGGGTGTGGTGCGCCACTTCGGCACGATCCACTCCCTCGACAGCCTTGAGCTAGCCCGACGCTTGGCCCGCATCGCCGCCGAGGAGCAGCGCCAGCCGGCGGTGTTTTTCCAGGTCAAATTTCGCCCCGATCCAGCCAAGACCGGTTTTGAGCCCGCCGAGCTTTGTCAGCACTGGCCCGAGCTGGGCGGCCTGGCGCCCCTGCGGCCCCTGGGTCTGATGACCCTGGCGCCCCTTGGCCTGGGCGAGGCCGAGCGCCGGGCCCTGTTTGGCGAGTGCGACGCCCTGGCGACGCAGCTGGGCCTGCCGGAGCGCTCGATGGGCATGAGTGGCGACTGGCCTGAAGCGGCAGCGGCCGGCAGCACCTGGGTGCGCATTGGTAGCGGGCTGTTTGGGCCGCGCTGATCCCAACTAGTCCGCCATCAGGTGCCAATCTCCGTTTGAAAGCCTTGCCGCGATTGGTGTGGGACGCTATTTAGGTGAAAAGCACCCTGTGAGGTTCAGTTCGTGTCGTTGTTCTCCCGTCTGCGCGCCGTTGTCTCAGGCGACGACTATCTCGACGGCGACTACGACGATGAGCTCGATTACGACGGCGGTGAGCAGCCTGAGCCGAGCTACACCAGCCGCTCCAGCGCCCTGGCCCTCAGCTCCGATTTCGGCGCTGACGACCCCTTTGCCGGCACAAACGTGATCGGCATGCCCGGCCTATCCACGGCCGCCGCCGAGGTGACCTTGATGGAGCCGCGCAGCTTCGACGAGATGCCCCGCGCCATTCAGGCCCTGCGCGAGCGCAAAACGGTGATCCTCAACCTCACGATGATGGAGCCGGATCAGGCCCAGCGCGCCGTCGATTTTGTGGCAGGTGGCACCTTCGCCATCGACGGCCACCAGGAGCGGGTGGGCGAAAGCATTTTTCTGTTTGCCCCCAGCTGCGTCACGGTGACCACCGCCGCCAGTGACGAGGCCTCTTCGCCCACGGTAGTGAGCCGGGAGATCAGCGAGCCCCAGCAGCAAGCGGCCCCGAGCCCGGCCTGGGGACGCCAGGACGCCGCTATCTAGGCCGGCCGTGAAGCCAACCTTTGGGGTGGTGGGCCTGGGCCGTATGGCCCAGGCTTTGCTGTTTCCCTTGCTGGAAGCAGGCCTGGTGCAGCGCGAGGGAGTGCGGGCCGTGGTCGCCAGCGAAACCTCAGCCACCAGTTTGGCCCAGGCCCATGGCCTAGCGGTGGCCACCGATGCTGGTGCGGCCTGGGCTGCGCCGGTGGTGTTGCTGGCGGTCAAGCCCCAGCAGCTGGAGGCCGTGGCACCGGCGGCGATTGCCGGCTCCGGTGGGCTGCTGATCTCCGTGCTCGCCGGTGTCACCGTGGCGCGGCTGCAGCGTCTGTTTCCAGGTTGGCTGTGCGTGCGCGCTGTGCCCAATACACCGGCCCTGGTGCGGGCGGGGCTCACGGGCCTGGCCTTTGCCGCCGACGTGCCGCCAGACCAGCGCCTCTGGGTGCAGCAGCTCTTCTCCCAGGTGGGTGAGGTGCACGAGCTGCCTGAAGCCCAGCTCGATGCCTTTTTGGCACTCACCTCCTCGGGGCCGGCCTTTGTGGCGGTGGTGGCCGAGGCCCTGGCGGATGGCGCTGTGGCTGCAGGTCTGCCGCGGCTGCTGGCTCAGCGACTGGCCCACCGCACCCTGGCCGGCAGCGCCGCCCTGCTGCAGGAGCGCGATCTCCATCCCGGCCAGCTCAAGGACATGGTGAGCTCTCCGGCTGGCACAACCATCGCCGGCCTGCGTCAACTGGAGAAGGCTGGCCTGCGCTCGGCCCTGATTGAGGCGGTGCTGGCTGCGGCCCAGCGCAGCCGCGAATTGGCCTGAGCGCGCCCATGGGGGCCTCGATCAGGCCTTGGGGGCACCTAGGCGAGGTTCGGTGCCGGCCAGCAGCCGTTCGATGTTGCTGCGGTGGCGCCACACCACCAGCACGGTGGTGAGCAGGGCCAGGCCCAGGTAGGGCCAGCGCAGCCCCAACCCCTGGTCAGCAAACCACCCCAGCATCAGCAGCGGCAGGGCCAGCGCCGCCACGACGCTGGATAGCGACACGATGCGGCTGAGGCTGAGTACGGCCAGAAATATGCCGAAGCAGGCCAGCCCCACCGGCCAGGTGAGGCCCAGCAGCATGCCCAGGCCTGTGGCCACGGCCTTGCCCCCCTTCCAGCCCAGCCACACCGGCCAGATGTGGCCTGCTAAAGCCGCCAGGCCAGCCAGCACAACACCAGCGCCAAAGGGGTCGAGCAGGGTCTTAGCAAGCAGCACCGCGGCAGCGCCTTTGAGCACATCCACTAGGAACACCACCAGGGCCGGGCCCTTGCCCACCACCCGCAGCACGTTGGTGGCGCCGGTGGAGCCGGAACCTTCGCGACGGATGTCGAGGCCAGCCAGCCAGCGCCCCGCCAGGTAGCCGCTGGGGATCGAGCCGAGCAGGTAGCCGGCGATCAGCAAGGGCAGGGTGATCAGGGACATGGCGGCAGGGCTCAGTAGGTTTCGTCGGCGATCAGCTCGCCTTGGCCGGCCGCGAAAACCAGCCAGAGTGGAAATTGCAGGATCGGGATCTCGAGCACCGGCTCGCCTGCATCCACCACGATGAAGGGCAGCTCGCCCCGCTCCTCGAGCCGGTCGGCCCGCTCCACCAGCGCATCGGCCCGCTCGAACAGCACAATGCCGCTGCTGGGTCCGAAATCCTCGCGGGAAAGGCCCAGGCAATCCTGCAGGCCGCGGCGCCATTCCCCCAGACGCTCTGGTTTGCTGGCCAGCACCAGGGTTTGGAAGCGCTCTCCATAGAGCTCGCCGAGGATGGCTATTGCGGCGGCAGCCACCAGGGCATTGCGGCTGCGGCTGCCGCAGCTGGGTTGGGCGCCCCTGCCGCCCTGGCCGAGGAACCAGTCGTCCAGCAGGGCGGCTCCACTGGGCTCCAGGGTGCGGCGCAGCTGCCAGGGATCGGCGTAGAAGTCTGGCTGGCCGCCAAAGCTGGCCAGCCGTTCGCGTATCAGGGCTTCGTCAAGGCTGAACAACCCCGCCGCCGCCACCGCAGCTGCGGGTTCACTGGCCACCGCGGTGTTGCTGATCTGGTCGAGGGGGGAGGGCCTCACCAGCACCTGCTGGGGCACCAGCTCCACCTGTTCAGCTGCCACGGCGAGATCCTGCAGGGCCCCTACCAGGTAGTCCTGGAAGCCCTTGAGCCGCCTGGCCACCCCATCGGCCTGGCCAGCAAAGCTCGCTTCGATCTCCTTCTGGATCTGGCCGCGGCGAACTTCCAGCTGGTGGATTTCCTCGAGCAGGGCGGCGCGCTGCTGCTGCAGCTCCGTGAGGGCCAGCTCCTGCCAGGGCACGGGTGAGGAGATCTCCGGGCTGCCAGTAATAGGGGAAGCCTGGCTGGGGTCGTCAGACATCGCTTGGGGAATCGGGAGGTGCTGCGGGGGGGAGCTGGCTCAGGTGCTGCTCCAGCTGGTGGCGCAGGGTGGCCGCATCAAAGAGCACTGGCAGCAGGTGAATGCTGCTCTGTTCACGGAAATAAAACAGCACCGGCAGCCCCGGCCAAAAGAGTGTCCAGCCCAGCCACTCCTGGTAGGGAAAGCGGCGCAGCAGGGTCTGCTGACGCCACACCAGCAGGGCATCGCCGCCAAACTCCAGCCGCAGCAGGCGGGTTTGCAGCATTAGGAACAAACCGAATACGGCCACGACCAGGCTCAGCCAGATAGCCCCACCCCACAGTGGCGTGAGTGCCAGAGCGGCCAGCCCCAGGCCAACTATCCCCAGGGACACTCCGTAGGCGGGGGCGAGCACTACGCCGCTGGTGCCTGGAGTACTGGGAGCGGTGGAGGTCATCAGCTAAACATCAGCGAGGTGAGTAGGGCGTCCATCAGGGCGACCGTGATCAGGATCATGACCACGGCGCCGGTGGTGCTGGTGCCCACCTCCTTGGGACCACCCCTGGTGGTGAGTCCCCAGCCGCAGGCGAGCACGGCGATCTGCAGCCCGAATACCAGGGCTTTGAGCAGCATCGAGGGCAGGTCGTCGGGCTCCATCCAGGTGCGCACCGAGTTCCAGAAAACCGCAGGCGGGATGCTGTAAAGCATCGTGCTGCTCACCTGGCCAGACCAGATCCCCACCCAGAAGAACAGCAGGCATTGCACCGGCGCCATGATCACCATGGCTAAAACCCGCGGTACCACCAGATACTCCACCGGGTCGGTGCGCAGCATCGTGATCGCGTCGATCTGCTCGGTGACCTTCATGGTGCCGATCTGGGCCGCATAGGCGGTAGCCACCTTGCCGGTGAGCAGGGTGGCGGTGAGCAGAGGTGCGATCTCCCGCGACAGCCCCAGGGCAAGCAGGCCGCCCACTGTGGCGCTGGCGCCCTGTTTGGAGAGTTCGGCTGCCACCTGGATGTTGAACACGGTGCCCGCAGCCAGCGCCGTGATCAGCACGATCAGGAAGCTGCCGGGGCCTGCCTCCATTAGCTCCTGCATTAAGTCGTTGAAGCCGATCCGCCCCTTGGCGATGGCGCTCACTGCCTGGCCCCCAATTAGCAAGCTGGCGCCCAGGCGCCTGAACCAGCGCGGTGTTATCAGCCATGCGGGGCGCTTCATGGCTGGCGGTGCAGGCCTTTCTCCGGCCAGCGTCGCATTACCAGCAGGCCAGCGGCGATCAGCACGGCAGGAATCAGGCCCATACAGAGGCGGATGGTGATGAGGGCCGTATCCGGCTGGACCAGTCCCTGGGCGGCCTGATAGCCGCTCAGGCTCAGCCCATTGCCCAGGGCAAACACAGCAACGCCGATGCCCAGCTTCTGGATCACCACCATCCAGGCGGTGTAGAGCCCGGCGGGTTTGTCGGGGTCGGCGTCCACCGCATCAGGCAGCAGGGCCCAAGGAATCAGGTAGGCGGTGGAGGCTCCCAGGCCCGTGACCATGATCGTGAGCACGAGTAGGCCTAGGGAGATTCCATTGCTGAAGCTGCCCAGTGGGGCGGTGCTGCCATCGAGCGGCACCAGCAGGCTTGCCCCCAGGCAGCCGGCAATCCAGAACGCGGTGCCCCAGCGCAGGGCACTGACGCGGCCATAGCGCCCTGCCACCCTGCTCCACAGCTGCAACCCCGCCAGGGCACTGAGCTGGAAGGGAATCAGGATCCAGGTGCTCCAGCTCTCCGGCAGCTGCATCACCACCGCCAGAAAAATCAGCGACACCGGCTGCATCAGTTGCAGGGCACACCAGAGCAGCAGGTAAAGCCCCAGCACCTTGAGAAAGCGAGGGTTGCCGGCGATGCGCTGCAGCTGGCGCCGGATCGGTTCCGGGTGGCCTGTAGGGCGCTGGCAGTTGCGGGCGAAGGGGGCTAGGCCCCAGCAGCACAGCAGGGTGAACGCCGTGAGAATTAGGCCGGACAGCCAGCCCATGCGCAGGTAGCCCTCCGCGCCCTGACCCACCAGCAGGGCCCCCAGCACCAGGCCGGCCAGCCCGGCCAGGATCGAGCCGGTGAAGCGGCTGGCGTTTA
>CAZKER010000295.1:0-9768 GCA_964551845.1 uncultured Cyanobium sp. | reverse complement strand
TGAAATGGAAGCTAACTAAGTTTTCTTTATTCTCCGTCTCGAGCTGCGCATCAGCCGCGCAGCTGCGGCCATGCGTACCGGCGTCGATGCGTACGGGCGCTGATGCGCACCTGCGTCTATGCGTACCTGCGTTTTTTGTCTGAGTTAACAATTAAGTTCAGCTATTGTGGGTTGCTGATAAAAGTCAAATAGAGCGTTCTTCGCGTCATCGACTGCGGGTTTCTCACCTGCATCGCTGCCATCGGCTTGATGTTGGGGTTGGCTTTGCCCCTGTTCTGCTATTTACCGTGGCGCAAGGTCACAGCAACCCTTGCCATTGGGCTCACGCCTACGCCTTGGTGCCAGGCTGCGAGATGCCGATTAGTCGCCACTTTCGCTTCGACACTCTTGAGCTGGAAAATTATCGCCAGCTACATATAGATCAATCGCTGCGTTGGATGGACACGGAGTTTATGTTCCAATTGGCTCTCGATCAGATACTGCGAGAGGTCGCCACCCTGATCTCCGGTGCTCCTGGGGCGCCAAGCAGGGTCGAGGAAATTGATCGTGGTCAATTGCTGCTTCACTACATCAACGGTGATATCCCCCTCCTGGATGCCTTGATTGACCTGTGTGGTGAGCACTATTTGCTCCATCGTCAGCTGCAGGACATCAAGGCATTCCCCACACTTCACACCGATTCGCAGGTCAGGCTGATCGCCACACAACGAATGCCCCCGGTTGCAGGCTCAGTCGCGGGCAGCTCTCGTTTTCGCCAGGACTGAGATCCTTCAGGTCGCGAAACTCGGGCTCCAGCGTTGCGCTGGGGTGGGTCAAGCGCTGGGCATCGGGGGCCAGCAGCAGCGAAAGGCGCTGGCTCCCTCCCTGCTGCATCAACTGTTGCAGGCTGGCGGCTAGGTCGGCGGCGCTAAGCAGGCGGCCGTCTGGGCAGCCCAGTAAGAGCGCCAGCTGGGGCTGATCAAGCAGGGCCAGCAGGCGGGGGTCGCTCTCGCGTTCAAGCAGCAGACCTTGCTCCATGGTCCACCCACGCAACCTATCGAAAGCCTCACTCAGATAAAGGGGGTCCCGCTTATCGGCGCCATCCCAGCCAAATAAAGCTGTCAGTCCGTGGTATTCCTCTTCCATCAGGTGGCCAAGTTTGATCCGCTTGGTTTGCAGGTAGGCGGCATTGTGGCGGCCGGCGTCCATCACCAGGGGCACCCGGTCTTCCACCTGCAGGCCATAGCCACCGAGGCCAGCGATCTTGCGAGGGTTATTGGTGATCAGGCGCAGGCGCTGTATGCCCAGGTCGCTGATGATCTGGGCGCCAACTCCATAGTTGCGTAGGTCGGCAGCAAAGCCAAGGCGCTCATTGGCCTCCACCGTGTCGAGGCCGGTGTCCTGCAGGGAGTAGGCCTTGAGCTTGTTGATCAGGCCAATGCCGCGGCCCTCCTGGCGCAAATACACCACCACGCCTTCGCCAGCGGCTTCGATCATGCGCAGGGCAGCCTCCAGCTGGGGCCGGCAGTCGCAGCGCAGCGAACCAAAGGCATCCCCGGTGAGGCACTCGCTGTGCACCCGCACCAGCACCGGCTCAGTAGCCAGCTGCGGTTGGCCCTTGATGATGGCCACATGCTCGCTGCCATCGAGTTGGTTGCGGTAGCCGATGGCGCGAAAGTCGCCGAAGGCACTGGGCATGGCGGCTTCCGCCTGGCGCTGCACGAAGCGCTCGGTATCGAGGCGGTAGCTGATCAGTTCGGCGATACTTATCAGCCTTAATCCGTGGCGCCGGGCATACACCGCCAGCTGGGCCAGCCGGGCCATCGAGCCGTCGCTGTTTTGGATTTCGCAGATCACACCGGCGGGGTAGAGACCCGCAAGCCGGGCCAGATCAACGGCGGCCTCGGTGTGTCCAGCACGCTTCAGCACGCCGCCCTGCTTAGCCCGCAGTGGGAAAATGTGGCCTGGCCTGCGCAGGTCGGCTGGACGGGTGTGTGGGTGGATCGCCACCTGGATGGTGCGGGCGCGATCGTCGGCGGAAATTCCTGTGCTGACGCCGCTTTCGGGGCCCGCATCGACGCTCACCGTGAAGGCGGTTTGGTTGCTGTCGGTGTTGCGGTCCACCATCAAGGGCAGATCCAGGGCGTCGAGCCGTTCGCCCTCCATGGCCAGGCAGATCAAGCCCCGGGCCTCGGTGGCCATGAAGTTGATCTGCTCAGGCGTAGCAAACTGCGCTGCGCAGATCAGGTCCCCTTCGTTTTCCCGATTTTCATCGTCCACCACCACGATTGATTCGCCGTTGCGGATCGCGGCCAGACCATCGGCAACGGAGTCAAAAACGATTCGCTCCTCCCCGTTTAAGGCAACCTCCGGCCCGGAACCGGATGGCAAGGGCGAGGAACTCGGGTCGCGCAGGAGGGTCAACGGAGTGCGGGCGGGGTCTAGGCCCTGGCGCAATCATCCTTTATAAAGCCCCTTCGTCCTGTCCCCGGGCCCTGCCATGGCCAACAAGCGTGTTGCGGTGATCGGCGCCAGTGGCTACGGGGGCTTGCAGACCCTGCGCCTACTGCACCAGCACCCTGCCCTGGAGATCAGCTTCTTGGGCGGCGAGCGCAGCAGCGGCAAGCGCTGGAGTGAGCTGGTGCCCTTTTTGCCCCTTGCCGGCGACCCGGTGGTGCAAACCCCAGACCCCGACGCCATCGCAGCGGCTGCTGATTTCGCCGTGCTCAGCCTGCCCAATGGCCTGGCGGCCCAGCTGGCCCCGCCGCTGCTGCAGCGAGGTGTGCGGGTGGTTGATCTTTCCGCCGACTACCGCTTCAGCAGCCTGGGCCGCTGGCAGGAGGTGTATGCCAGCGAGGCGCGGGAGGTGCCCCGCAGCGATGACGACCTCTGCGCTGAGGCCGTTTATGGCCTGCCCGAATGGGAGGCGGAGGCGATTCGTACCGCCCGCTTAGTAGCGGCTCCTGGCTGTTTCCCTACGGCCTCACTGCTTGGACTGCTGCCGTTCTTGAAGCAGGGGCTGATCGACACCAGCGGCATCGTGATCGACGCCAAAACCGGCGCCTCCGGTGGTGGTCGGGCAGCCAAAGAGCACCTGCTGCTGGCGGAATGCTCCGAGGCGGTGGCTCCCTATGGGGTGGTGGGCCACCGCCACACCAGCGAGATTGAGCAGCTGGCTAGCCGGGTCGCGGGCCATGAGATCCAGCTGCAGTTCACCCCGCACCTGATGCCGATGGTGAGGGGCCTGCTGGCCACCGTCTACTGCCGTCTGCGCGACCCCGGCCTCACCGCTGAAGACTGCGCCACCCTGCTGGCTTCGGCCTACCGCCAGGCCCCCTGCGTTGAGGTGCTGCCGGTGGGCACTTATCCCTCCACCAAGTGGGTGCGCCAGACCAACCGGGCCCTGCTCTCGGTGCAGGTGGATCGCCGCACCGGCCAGCTGATCGTGATGGCTGCCATCGACAACCTGGTCAAGGGCCAGGCTGGTCAGGGGGTGCAATGTCTCAACCTGATGGCCGGGCTTGAGCCCACCGCCGGCCTGCCGTTGCTGCCCTTTTATCCTTGAGCAGTGAGGTGCTGAGCCGCGAGGGCCACCGCCAGCGGCAGGATGCGGTGCTCCTGGCGCTGGATGCGGGCGCTGAGGCTGGCGTGGTCGTCCGTTGCTAACACCGGCACCGCCGCCTGCACCAGGATGCGACCGGCATCAACCTCTTCGCACACCAGGTGGGCAGTGCAGCCGGCCAGGGTGACCCCCGCCGCCAGGGCCTGGCCCACCGCATCAAGGCCGCGGAAGCTTGGCAGCAGCGAGGGATGAATGTTGATCAGGCGCTCGGGGAAGGCGCCGATCAGGGTGGGGGTGACCACCCGCATCCAGCCCGCCATCACCACCACATCAACGCCGGCTGCCTGGAAGGCTGCCACCAACGACCGGTCGAGCGCCTCGCGGCTGGGCACGCTGCGGTGGTCAAGCACTTGGCAGGGTATGGCGAGACGCTCGGCCCGTTGCTGCGCACCGCAGCCGTGATTGTTGACCACGAGCAGGGCCACGTCTGCCTGAAGCCGGCCGTCGCGGCAGGCTTGCACCAGGGCTTCAAAGTTGCTGCCGGCGCCGGAAGCCAGCACCCCCAGCCGCAGGATTGGCTGCGCGCCGGCGCAATCCTGTGGCAACGGCCACTGGACGCAGGGCTCTTGATCGCTAGGGTCTGAAAAAGCGGGCATTGTGCCGTGTCCCACCTCACCATCCTGCCCACAGTGCTGCGCGATGCCGAGGGGCTCGCCGCCAGCCTGGCGGCCCTGGGCCACACCCCCATTTATGGCGGCGTGCTCAAAGGCTTTGCCGGCGAACGCCAACCCGTTCTTCTGCAGGTTGTATTGCCGGCTGGTGAACGGCTGGGCTGGCAGCGCAGCAACGACGGCTCCCTTGCCCTGGTAGGAGACCTGCAGCGCCTCAGCCGCTCCCAGACCCTGCAACGCCTGCTTGGCGCCATCACTCGACGCTATGCCGCCGAGCTGGCCCTGCGCCAGGCTGCCAGCGAGTTTCCAGGGGCCCAGGTGACCGTGGCGTCCTGACGCCGTGCCCGAGCTGCATCTCGATCTCACTACCTGTCACCAGCACCTGGTGCGGGTCCGCCTCCTCCATACCCCCCGCCAGCTGAGCCTGCGCCTGGCCCTGCCGGCCTGGACCCCCGGCTCTTACCTGATCCGCGACTACGTGCGGCAGCTTGAGGGGCTGGAGATCACTCAGGCTGGCCTTCACCTAGAGCCGCGCCGCACTAGCCCGAGCAGCTGGCAGCTAGACCTTCCCAGCCTCGAACCAGTCGCAATCAGCTACGCGGTGCTGGCCGCTGAGCTCACGGTGCGCACCTGCCACCTTGATGGCGACCACGGCTTTCTGGCCCTGGCGGCCGTTGTTGTGGAGCTGGAGGGGGAGCGCTGGTCGCCGCATCGGCTGCAACTCAGCCTGCCGCCCAGCTGGGAGGCCTTCGTGCCCCTGCCAGAGCTGAATGGCCCGGCCGGTGGCTGGCTAGCCGCCGACTTCGACCAATTGCTTGATACGCCGATTGAGGTTGGTCCCCATCGCCTCCATCACTTCAGCGTCGCCGGCGTGCCCCATCGCTGGGTGAGTTGGGGCCGCGATCTGCAAGGCGGCGACCTGCTCGACAGTGATCCCCATCTGCTCAGCGATCTCGAGAAGGTTTGCCTGGCCTGCTGCCGGTTGATGGGGGTGGAGCGACCTGCGGCCGACCACTACCTATTCGTGCTGCACCTCACCGAAAGCGGTTATGGCGGGCTGGAGCACGACCACAGCACCGTGTTGCAGTTTGGTCGCCGGGTCCTGGCCAAGCCTGATGGTCGCCGCAAGTTGCTGCAGCTAGCCGCCCACGAATACCTGCACCAGTGGAATGTGCGCCGGCTGCGGCCCGCCGAACTAAGCCCGTATCGCTACGACCAGGCGGTGGTGGTGCCCACCCTGTGGTTTGCCGAGGGGATCACCAGCTATGTGGATCAGCTCTTGCCCCACTGCGCCGGCTGCAGCAGTGAGGCGGAGGTGCTCGAGGATCTGGGCAACGATCTGAGCCGTTACCTGCTCAGTTCTGGCCGGCGGCTGCAGAGCCTGCGCGCCAGTAGTGAGGAGGCCTGGGTAAAGCTTTACCGCCCCGATGCCTACTCCCCCAACAGCCAGGTCAGTTACTACCTCAAGGGCGCAGTGTTGGCCCTGGTGCTGGATCTGCATCTACGCCGCGCCGGCAGCGGCCTGCCCGTGGTGCTGCGGCAGCTTTGGGCCAGCCATGGCGCTGTGGGCCGGGGCTACCAGGAGACAGACCTGATCGAGGCCTTTGCCAGCCAGTCGTCCGATCTGGCCGAGCTTTTGCCCCGCTGGCTCACCTCCTGTGAAGACCCGCCCCTGTTTGGCTATCTGGCCGATGTGGGCCTGCGGCTTGAGCCCCGGCTGGCCGGCAGCCAGGAGCTGGGCTGCCGGCTGGAGCCGGGCAGCGGTGGGCTGGTGGTGCAGCGGGTGGGCCGGGAAGGACCGGCGGAACGGGCGGGGCTGGTAGTAGGCGATGAATGGATTGGCCTAGATGGCGTGCGCCTGCGCAACATCGACGATCTCATGGTGCAGCTCCGGCCCGAGGCCCCCCTGATTTCCCACCAGCTGCTGTTCTGCCGGGATGGTTTGGTGCGCACCACCGTGCTGCTGCCAATGGCGCCGGCAGTGGAGAGCTGGCAACTCCAGCTCGATCCCGCTACTTCTGAGCTGGGCACTTCCGAAGTCTGTGCCGAGCGCCGCCGCCGCTGGCTGGGCCTGGAAGCTGCATGAATTCCAGCCCCAGACCCCTTTGGATTGCCATAGGCGCCGGCGCCATGCTGGCCCTTGGCGGGCTTGGCTGGCTGGCCCGGGATCTCTCAGCCGAACCGAGTGGCGGCCAGAAGCGCCCCAGCCTGCTTGAGCTGCTCGAAGAGGTGCGCCAGCCGCCCGCGGCCCCGGAGCCGGGCCGCCGAGCGGCACCGGGCCCGCCAGCACACCGGCCTTGGCAGTCCCCCCTGCGGGCGAGTTGCACCCCTGGCGATCCGGCCCAGCGTTTAAGACTGCAGCAGCTGGCCGAAAGGGTGCAAACCTCCCCGGTGCGGGTGCAGATCCACCCCACTAATTTCGGCGAGCGCTTTAATCGTGATGCCTACGGCAATCCGGTGGATCCCACTCCCCAGCTGGTGGTGCTCCACGAAACGGTGTATGGCATCGGCTCGGCCATCAATACCTTCGTGACGCCCCATCCCCGCGATGAAGACCAAGTCAGTTACCACACATTGATAGGTGGCGATGGCTCAGTGGTTCAGGTGCACGATCCCGCCAAACGGGCCTTCGGAGCTGGCAATTCAGCCTTCAACGGCCGCTGGGTAGTTACCAACGCCAAGGTGGGTGGCTCAATTAATAATTTTGCCCTGCATATCAGCCTGGAAACGCCCCTTGATGGCGAAGACGCTGGGCCAGCTCACAGCGGCTACACCTCTGCCCAATACGACGCCTTGGCGGCGCTGCTAGCCGGCTGGATGCAACGTTTTCCTATTCCCCCCTCCAATATCACCACCCACCGGGCTGTGGACCTGGGTGGGGAGCGAGCAGATCCCCGCAGCTTCCGTTGGTCTGAATTGCAAACCCGACTGCAAAATCTCGGCCTGCTTTGCAACCGCTAATCAGATCAGTGGCGCTAGATCAGTGGCGCTGGGGCCTGCTTACGGGTTGCATAGAGCAGGGCGTGGAGCTCGGGGTCCTGCATGGTGCGCAGGATGCGGCGGGGGTAATCGAGCTTGCCGTTATGGAGATAGGCAAGTGTGGCCAGGGCCTTGGCGTCACGCCGGTTGCCGCTTGCCTGCAGGGGTCGCTGCGGTAGCTCGAGGGCGCGGCTGAGGCGGGCGAATTTGCCCACCAGCAACTCCACGTTGCGTTCGGGATCGAGCAGCTGGTTGCGGGCCTCGGTGATCTCAGCTTCGGAGGCATCGGCTGGCAGCAGGCCCTGGTGCACCATCTCGCTAAGGCTGAGCTGCGCCGGACCATGGGTGCTGAACAAGCCGGAGTGGGCTGCCAGGGGCAGATCCTCGCCTGGTTTGGCGTGCCGCATTTCGTCGAACAGCACGGCCGCCACCAGCATGGGGTTGACCATTTGGCGCTGGCATTCGGCCAGAATTAGCGGACGCAGTTCCCCTATGCGTCCCAAGGTGTGGCTGCGCAAGGGTTCCAGCTGGTCAATGCCGCTGGTAAATAACTGGGCAAGCCGGGGCTGGGGGCCATGCACGCCAAAACGACGCTGCAGCTCCTTCAGTTCGTCTGGGGAAAATTGCAGTGGATCACCAAGTTGGCCTTCCCCAGGGGCGGAGCTGATGCTGCCGCTGAGCCCGGGATCTAGCAGCAGCAGAGGGACTTCTGGCCCGCCGGCGAGGGGCAGGCTTGCAGCAGCAAGCAGGGCTGAAGCCAGGCCGCAAAACCGCCTAACCCCTACCAGCCGCTTGCCTAAGGCAAGCCTGCGCCACTGGCTGGGAGGAGTAAGCACAAACACTCATAGTTGATTCGCAGATCTTAAGTAATTTTTCGTGGTCATCCCCATGACCACGGAACGGTCTTCCGTCCGGCCCCAGGTTTGGTGCTTGGCCAGGGTCAGATCTAAGTTTTGGCGACGAGAGCGGCTTGAGCCGCAAGCCCATGCTTGCCAATTTTGATGGCTCCAGCGCCGAGATCCAATGGCAGCGCTTCTGCGACTTGCTTTGGTATGAAAGCGATCTTGGTATTTGGCTGGATGTGAGTCGCATGGCGATCGGCCAAGCCGATCTCAATGAACTTGCTCCCCGATTCGACCAAGCCTTTACGGCGATGGCGGCCCTGGAGGCTGGGGCCATCGCCAATCCGGATGAACAGCGCCAGGTTGGTCATTACTGGCTGCGCACCCCAGATCTGGCTCCCGACGCCGCCACCACCGCGCACATCAACGCCGAGGTGGAGAGGATTGAGAGCTTTGGCCGCGAGGTGCTCGACGGCAGCCTCTCTGCTCCAAACGGTCAGCCCTTCACCGACGTGCTCTGGATCGGTATTGGCGGTTCTGGCCTTGGCCCGCTGCTGATGGTGCGCGCCCTGCAGGAAGAGGGTCAGGGTCTCCCTTTCCATTTTTTCGACAACGTTGACCCAGCTGGGATGAGCCGCACCTTGGCGGCCCTGGACAGCCGCCTTGCCACCACTTTGGTGGTGGTGGTTAGCAAGTCTGGCGGTACCCCTGAGCCCCACATCGGTATGGAGCAGGCCCAGGCCCGGCTCCAGGCCCGGGGTGGCCAGTGGGCTGGCCAGGCTGTGGCCGTCACCATGCTCGACAGCAAGCTCGATCAGGTGGCCGTGGCAGGTCAGTGGCTGCGCCGCTTTGACATGTTCGACTGGGTGGGCGGCCGCACCAGCATCACCAGCGCCGTTGGCCTGCTGCCCGCAGCCCTGGTGGGTGCCGATCTGCGCGGCTTTTTGGCCGGTGCCGCCCGTATGGACGCTCTGACCCGGGTTGCAGACCTGCAAAGCAATCCGGCGGCCCTGATGGCTGCCTCCTGGTATGTGGCCGGCCATGGCCAAGGCCAGCGCGACATGGTCGTGCTGCCATACCGCGATCGACTGGAGGTGTTCAGCCGCTATCTCCAGCAACTGGTGATGGAGAGCCTTGGCAAAAAGCACGACCGTGGCGGCGAGGTTGTGCACCAGGGCATTGCCGTTTATGGCAATAAGGGCTCTACCGATCAGCACGCCTACGTGCAGCAGCTGCGCGATGGCATCGACAACTTCTTTGTGACTTTCATCGAGGCCTTGGAAGAGCCCAGCGATATCCCGCCCATCGGCGATGAGATCCCAGGCGACTTCCTGGATGGCTTCCTGCAGGGCACCCGTTCGGCGCTCATGGAGGGCGGCCGCCAGAGCCTCTCGATCACCCTGCGCCGCTTTGATGCCTCAGCCCTCGGTGCCCTGATCGCCCTGTTTGAGCGGGCCGTGGGCCTCTACGCCGAACTGGTAAATGTCAACGCCTACGACCAGCCCGGAGTGGAGGCCGGCAAGAAGGCTGCAGCTCTGATCCTGGCCCTGCAGGAGCGGCTCGAGACCCTGCTGAGCGATGGCCAGGAGCGCAGCCTGCTGGAGCTGCAGCAGGCCTTGGGTACGGATAGCCCCGAGCCCCTGTTCTGGATCTTGCGCCACCTCTGTGCCAATCCTCGCGGCTATCAGGTGAGTGGCGACTGGGGTCAGCCGGCGGCGATGCGCTTTGCCAAGGT
>CAZKER010000294.1:0-12989 GCA_964551845.1 uncultured Cyanobium sp. | reverse complement strand
TGGCGTCACTGAATGGCAGCGAGGCCATCAGCGACTACATGGAGCAGCAAGAAATTGACGAGCTCAAGGCCTGGCGATCCAAAAACCAGGTCACCAGCGTCAATCAGTTTTCTGACATCCGTCCCACCGACTGGGCCTATCAGGCCCTTAGCAACCTGGTGGAGAAATACGGATGCGTGGCCGGCTATCCCAACGGCACCTACAAAGGCGGCCAGGCCATGACCCGCTTCGAAGCGGCGGCCCTGCTCAATGCTTGCCTCGACCGCGTCACTGAGGTGACCGACGAGCTACAACGTCTGATGGACGAGTTCAAAAAAGAACTCGCCGTGCTCAAGGGCCGCGTGGACGGTCTCGAGGCGAAGGTGGGGACTCTGGAGGCCCAGCAGTTTTCCACCACCACCAAGCTGCGCGGTGAAGCCAGCTTCATCATTGGGGGACTTCCGAACAATAACGCAACAGTTGGTGGAACTGGTGCTGACCGGAATAATCGGCGGAACGCAACCACATTCAACTACGATTATCGCCTGAGCTTCGACACCAGCTATACAGGCAAGGACCTATTGCGAGGCCGCCTACGTAGTGGAAATTTTACCGCACCTTTCGGCTCTAGCAGCAATATCTTCCATCTTGACAAAGCCACTCAAACCGATTCTGACGTCAGAATTGACCGTCTTTTCTACACCTTTCCGGTAGGCAACGAGGTCAAACTGACAGCAGGCGCTCTGGTTCGCAACACCGAACTACTGTCCTTCCGTCCACAGGTTTACGATTCAGGTCTGCTTGATTTCTTTGGTCTTTCGGGCGCTACTGGCACTTATAACAAGGCTACCGGCGCCGGTTTCGGGTTCCAGTGGAAGCAAAAGGTTAAGAAAGGAAATCCCTTCCTGACCTTCGACGCCAGCTACATCTCATCTCGAGGCTTTGAGAATTCCTCGATTGGCGCTTTTAGCGAAGATTCTGGAATCAACGTTACAACTCAGCTGGGCGCCCGTGGCCAAAACTGGGGGGCTGCTCTTGCCTATCGCTACGGCAGTGCAGGCTCTCAAGTGGGGCGCGACGGCAACATGGCTTCCAACTTGATCACCCTGAATACAAACACTGGCCAATCCTCTAACAGCGTATCCATTGGCGCCTTCTGGCAGCCCACTGATGCCAGCTGGATGCCCTCCATCTCCGCTGGCTATGGCTACACCAACGTGAGCGGGGCAGTCAGCAGCACCATTCCCAATCAAGGCAACATCCAGTCCTGGATGGTTGGCTTCCAGTGGAAGGATGTCTTCCAGAAGGGGAACAATGCTGGCTTCGCCTTCGGACAAGCCCCCTTTGCAAGCAACGCGAGTGCGGCTAATTCCCGAGAAAGCCTCCTTTGGGAATTCTTCTATAAGTACCAAGTGACTGACAAGATCTCGATCACGCCGGGCATCTTCTATGCCCCTAGCTACCAAGCTGCTGGTGGCGACAGCACCTGGGGTGGCGTCATTCAGACCACGTTCCGCTTCTGATCGCGTCACGACACAACCGGCGTAGCAATTGCTACGCCGGCCCCTTTCATTCATTACGGGCCCATCCGACGATATCCGACAGGATTGAGATAGCTCCGATTCAACCCCCCTGACATTGGTTGTTATGCGTTTCAAGCTCACGGCCATCCCCACCACAGCTCTGGCCACCACAGCTCTCGCCGCCACCACCCTGGCCAGCGCCATCGGCGTGGCCGGCATGGCCCAGAACCGGCCCCAGGAAGTGAATGTCTACTCGGGCCGCCACTACAACACCGACAAACAGCTCTACGCCGAATTCACCCGCCGAACTGGCATCAAGGTGAACTTGCTGGAAGGAAAAGATGACGAACTGATTCAGCGCCTCAAGAGCGAAGGCAGCAAGAGCAAGGCCGACCTGCTCGTGCTGGTGGATGCGGCCCGTCTCTATCGAGCCCAGAAGGCCAATCTGTTTAGGTCGATCTCTTCACCGGAACTCAACAAGGACGTGCCCGCCAACCTGCGGGATCCCGGCGGTCGCTGGTATGCCCTCACCCGCCGCGCCCGCCCGGTGATGGTCAACACAGCAATGGTGAACCCCAAGTCGATCCGCACCTACGCCGATCTCGCCAAGCCCGAGTTCAAGGGCAAGCTCTGTCTTCGCAGCCGGGCCAGCGTCTACAGCCAGTCGCTTGTGGCCGATGAACTGGTGCGTCGCGGTGCAACGGCAACACGGCAATGGGTCCGAGGCGTTGTTGCCAATATGAAAGAACCCTTCTTCACCTCCGACACCACCATGGTGCGGGCCGTGGGCCAGGGGCAGTGCGGCGCCTCCATCGCCAACCAGTACTACCTGGCCCGCCTGCTCAGCGGTGACAACACAGCCGACCGCGCCACCGCCAAGAAGGTGCGCGTGGTGTGGCCCAACCCCACCCACGTCAACGTGACCGCCGGCGGAGTCACCCGCAGCTCCCGCAACCCGGAAGCAGCCCGACGCCTGCTGGAATTCCTGGCTTCTCCCACCTCCGGAGAGGGCTATGCCGCCGCCAACAACGAGTACCCCCTGAAGGGCTGGGGCAACAATCCAACCCTCAAGGCATTCGGCACCTTTAAGGCCTCTACGGTGTCCATGGAGCAGCTGGGCCAGCGCAACCGCGAGGCTGTGCAACTGATGACCGAGGCTGGCTGGGAGTAACGAGCGCGCAAAGCGTTGACGCCCTCCACGACCCAAGACGCCATATCCCATGGCACGGTCCGCTCCAGCAGCCGGACCGGGCTTCTTGTGGGCGTGCTGGTGGCGTGCGGGCTTGCTTTGCTGCCCCTGCTGACCCTGCTGAAGGATGCCCTGATCGGAGGCGGCAACGGGCCTCTGCAGCTCGGATTCGATGGGGCCAATCAGGTGCGGGGCACCCTGCTGTTGGTTGGCGGCGAAGGCCTCCTAGGCGCGATTTTGGGCACGGCGATCGGCTGGCTCACGGCGGTGTGCCGCTTCCCGGGCCGCCGCTGGCTGCGCATGGCGCAGCTGGTACCAATGGCGTTTCCGGCCTATCTGCTGGCCGCAAGCCTGGTCGATTGGGGCAGCCATCGAGGGATGCGCATTCACGGCCTGGGCTGGGCGATTGTCTTGCTCACCCTTGCCAATTACAGCTATGTCTTCCTACTGAGCACCGAAAGTTTCTCGGTGAGTGGCAGGCGACTGCTGGAGGCCAGCCGCAGCCTTGGCGTGGGCCCTTGGAGCAGCTTCTTTCGGGTGGCCCTGCCGATCGCCTTGCCGTCGATCGGAGCCGGCGTTGCCCTCAGCGCCATGGAGGTGGTCAACGAGTTGGGCGCCGTACGCCTACTGGGGGTCCCCAGCCTCTCGGCTGGAATCCTGGACCGCTGGCAGGTGGATGGGGATCCCCAGGGAGCAGCCCTGCTTTCGCTGGTGGCGCTGGGGATTGTGGCCGTGCTGATCGCCACCGAGCGGCTGCTCCGCCAACGCAGCCGCCGCTGGAATCTGGAGGGCAGCCGCGGAGGCGGGCACGTCTGGCCCTTGACGGGTTGGCGCTCAGCGCTCGCACAACTCCTCTGTGCCCTCCCACCACTGGGCGCAGTGGCGATTCCAGTGCTCTGGATCCAAGAGGGCTGGCAGGGTCTGGAAGCCGAATCCATCGCCGAACTAGGCCAACTGGCCAGCCGCAGCCTGGGACTGGCACTGCTGGCCACCGCTGTCACCTGCCTGGCGGCTCTGCTGCTGGCCATCTCCCGGCGCTGGAGCCCCCAACCCTTGGTGCGACAGCTGAGTTTCCTGGCTGGGTTGGGCTACGCCATTCCAGGCAGCGTGCTGGCGCTTGGTCTGATCATCCTGGGGGGCCCCCTGGGGTTCAGCCCAGTGCTGCTCTTACTTTGGGGCTATGGCGATCGCTTCATCGCCGTGTCCAAACAAGGGCTTGATGCGGCACTGGAGCGGATCCCTCCGAGCATCGACGAAACTGCTACCAGCCTGGGTTGCGATTGGCTGGGGGTGCTGCGCCGCATTCACCTGCCGCTGCTCAGGGGGCCCCTACTGGTGGGCTCGCTGCTGGTGTTTGTGGACGTGGTGAAAGAGCTACCTATCACTCTGGCGTTGCGCCCGTTCGATTTCGACACCCTGGCGGTGCGGGTGTTCCAATACGCCAGTGATGAGCGAGTGGGCGCAGCTATGGCGCCGGCACTTTTAATTATGGTTTTTGGGCTGATTGCGTCTTTTGCACTGATACCAACCCTCGAAGAGCGCGATTAGTCGCGGCCGCAGCGGCATTTGCCGCCCTTCCAGTGCGAGCACTTGCTCTGCTTGCAGCCCTTTTTCTTGTCAGTGCTGGGGCCGCGCTGGCCAAGGGGCAAAGGGGCGTCGTTGCTGGGGCCGATGGGCTTGGCCATGGCGACAACCTCTGTCATGAGGTCAAACTCATGAATCAGCCTATGGAGGCCCAGGCCTGCCACCGACGGCCTCTGCCCTGATTCGACGCCGGATTACCGGCGGTTGTGACATTTGCGACATGTTTCCTCCCAAAGACCCTGGCTACGCTGAAAACAGCGAATCGATCACCACCATGGTGCAGTCCACCACCAGCACCAACACCACCAGCCCAGTGGCCACCGGGCCCGCAGGACGGGCGATGGCCCAGCCGATGGAGGCCTCCCTGCTGGAAGGACTGCAGCAGCATCTAACGATGGAACGCCAAGCCAGTGCGGCCTACTGGGCCATGGCGATCTGGTTTGGCGAGCGGGAGCTGCGGGGCTTCTGCCGCTACCTCAAGGGCGAGGCCAGCAACGAGCAACACCACGCCGGGCTGGTGGCCGACTACCTGGTCGCCCGCGGCCAGACCGTGCTGCTTGAAGCGGTGGCACCACCCCGCCAGCACTGGTCAGGCGCCGAAGAGCTTTTCTCCGCCGTCTTCCAGATGGAGGCGGAGGTGACCAGCTCCCTACAACAGCTCTATGCGATGGCGGAGCGGGCCGGTGATGCGCGCACCACCGTGTTCCTCGATCCGATGGTGCATGGTCAGATCGACTCCGAACACGAGGCCGCCCATCTGCTGGGGCGAATCCGCTTCGCCCAAGCCAACCCCGCCGCCATGCTGGTGATCGATGGGGAGCTGAGCGACGGCAAGCACGCCCCTGAATCACTGGCGCTGTAAGCCTCCAACAACAGAGGGTGAGTCTCAGCAGGGCAGGGGGCGGCGGGTCAATTCTTCCAGAAACGCCACGGCGAGACTGTCACGCAGTCCAACGCTGCGGCGCAGCTGGCTGGCACAGGCCTGCAGCTCCTGCCGGCGGCTCTGCAATTGCTGGAGCTCCCGCTTCAAACGCTGGAGCAATCGCTCCTCCCGGCAACGGCCCAGATCGGCCATCACCTGCGCACCGCGGCAGCGCAGCTGGTCCATTTCGTGGCAAAGGCTGCCCACCAGGCTGGCCGAGGGCTGAGCTGTGAGGTGGGAGGAACGGTTGCTCATCTCAGGGCTCAGGCGGCAGCCAGGGGAGCGGATTCAACCAATTCCGGCGCCAGGCGCATGCCGGCCTCGCCAGCGGGAGCCTCAATCAGCTGGGCATGACGAATGCGTGAAATTAGCCTTGTAGTGGTAACCCGGGTGGTGCCGATCAATTCACCAATCCGTTCATGGGTGAGACGAAACGGCAGATCACACCAGCTACCGCAGCGGCGTCCGAGGCGGCGCACCAGCAGACCAAAAAGAGCATGCAGCCGCTGGTCGGCACTACTCAGGTGGCGAATGCGCAGCAGCTGCAAGGTCCATTCATTGACGGCATCAAAGCCTTCCCCCTGCCGGGGTGTGGCATCGCTACGGAAACACAAAGGCGTGAGCGCCTCGACACAGACACCCTCACTGCAGAGGCGCTCGGTGCACAGCTGATCCCCCGCTTGCAGGAAAGCCAAGGTCATCCCCTCAGTTTCCTCGCAGGGGCAATAGACGCGAGCCACACCTTCCAGCACCTCAATGCAGCTCCCAGTGGGGCGCAGAGCGGGGTCTAGCAGCACGGTTTGCCCAACCGGCATGCGCACGGCGGCAAGGGAATCGGCGGGCAGGAAGCGAAAAGTCATGGCCGCAGCAGAAGGCTTATTGCGAATGACTCGCAACCTAAACAAGAATGCCGCCTTTTGCAAGCGATTCTCAATAACAACAAGCAATTGCAAGTTGGCAGGGCCAGGGCCCAGCTAAGAGCAATTACGCTTTTTGCCTACTTTTTCTCCAATCGCAACAGCTGACGAGCTGAAACTCAAGCTTTGTGGCTATGAGCAACGGCCTGCAACCAAGTGCCTCAACCGTGGTCAAGCTGGGATTGCTTTCCCACCGACGTTGGGGATTTTCTTTTCATGTTGAACCGCAACCCCATGTGCTGCCGGATCGGCCTGCTGGCCGCTGCCGCGAGCGTGCTGGCGGCAGCTCCAGCCCTTGCCCAAACCAACACCCTTTACAAACTCGAGACCAAGTGCAGCGTCAAAGGCGGTGAACCGCAGGCCTGCGTGGTGGAAGCAGTTAACGAGGGCAACGCCACCCTCTATCGGCACATCATCGGCAAGAGCGTAGAAACAATTCGGGTCACCGACAGCCCAGTACGCATGAGCATTTGGGTGGACAGCCAGAAGAAATGGAAAAACCTCGACTCAGCAGCAGCTCGCTTCTCAACGAACACGATCTGCTTTAACGACCGTGACCTATGCGTGGTCAACCCCAACTACCTCAACAGCGTTAAAGAAGACCGGCCTGATGCAACGGCAGGCCGAGATCTGATCAGGGTGCAGTTCGGCGCTGATGGACGCATTGATCTCACTTGCTACGACGACGGCTGCAAGGGGGTTGGCAAATGAACCGAGCTCTAAATAGCCCATGGAATGGCCTCGGCCTCGTGCTGGCGGGGGCAATGCTCCTACCGATCGGCACAGCCCTCGCCATTGAGAGCCCCATGCCGGATAGCGGCACGGCCCAGCTAATTGCCCGAGGCGGCGGCGGCGGCGGCATCCGTGGTGGTGGTGGTGGCGGCGGATCCCGAGGCGGATCCCGAGGCGGTGGTGGTGGTGGCCTACGCGCTGGTGGCAACAGCGGTTTTAGCAATGCCGGTGCGGGCCTCAACCGCGGTTCAACCAGACCTACTGGTGGCTGGAGCAACAACGCAAGGGTTGGTGCTGGCTCCGGGGGACCTTCCTTGAACCGACCAGCGGCCGTTAACCGACCGGCGGCAGGCACACGTCAGCTACCAGGCGCTGGCCAGGGCGGTGACCGAATGGCCAACCGCGATGGCAATCGCAACCTCAACCGCGACGTAAACAGAAACATCAATCGCGATATAAACCGCAACGTAAACCGGAATGTAAATCGCAACTGGAACCGCACTGTCAATATAAATAATGTCAACGTACGACCAGGCTGGGCGCGACCTGGCTGGGGAGTGGCGCGGCCCTGGAACTACGGCTGGTATGGCGGCTGGTCGACCCCAACCTGGGGATGGTGGGGCGCCCGGGCAGCGGCCTGGGGTGTAGCGACTCTCGCCACATCAGCAATTATCAACAATGCAGTTAATAATGCCATTAGCAGCAACACAACCTACATTGTTGTACCCAACACAAACTACCAGTTGCTATTCGGAACTGTCCAACCATCCGGCAACAATTCAGTTAGTTTTGTGATGCAGACCAATGGCAACAACTACCAACTGACTGCCAACTGCAACCAGGGCACAATCAATGGCCAGGAGCCCAGCAATGCCGAAGAAGCCGAACTCCTGAATGCCGCCTGCCAAGTGGCCTTCGGATCGGTTTAACCGACTGATAAGCCCATGGATCTGTCGCGTTAACTGCGGCAGATCCATTTTGACGTGATGGCAAAAACTGCAAGGCTTTGCCTAATGTGCAATGCCATGGCCCCTGAAAGACAAAATTGACATCAAAGCGACACTTGGAACTGCAATAGGCACTGCGGGCCTAGATAATAGGGCAACTTTTGGGTAATCAAGCGATGCACCGAGCCCGAGCAGTTCATGCCTTGACGACCTTCACCCTGATATTTGGACTGGGGGCCGAACTCCAAGCACAAGAGTCTGAACCTGCCAGCGGCGATCGCCTTGAAAACGAGGCACCTCCCCCGGCCATCAATCAGCTGCCGGCAGCTGTCTCTCCATGGGCCGGCACAGTGGAGTTGTATGGCTTCGCTCCCGTACGTACCACCGGGACGACCACTGTTTCCAATGGAAGAAGAAACTTCAGTGCCGACACCGATCTAAATCTCGGTGACATTCTTTCCAAGCTGAAGTGGGCCACCTCCCTACGCGGCAGCATCGAAAAGGATCGCCTAGGCCTGCTGCTCGATCTGGATTACGTCAAACTTGGCCAATACGGATCAACTACCGGCCAGCGGGGCATCTTCACGGGGAGAGCTGAGGTCACCGCTACTCAGGGGATCTACGACCTTGCCTTGCGCTATCGCTTTGGAGATCGAGAAGCTGCGGTGGGCAAGCCAGGACAATTCAGCCTGATCCCCTACGCCGGCGTACGGATAATTGATGCCCAGTTGGATGTTGGAGCCCAGCTTGAAGGCATTGGAGGTCGGATCAGTTTTCAACGACAAGGCAACTTTGGACGAACCTGGGCTCAACCCCTACTGGGCACACAAGCCACGGTGTTTCTCTCTCCCCGCTTACGGGCCTTTGCCCGCGCCGACATTGGTGGCTTTGGGCTCAGTGGATCAGAAGATCTTTCCGGTAACGCCCAAGTTGGCCTTGGCTACGCAGTGGGTAACAACACAGACCTAAATATTTCCTGGCGATATTCAGGGATAAACTACAATACCGGAGATACCCCCGATAGCGGCTACAGCAGCTACCGGAACGGCTTTGAAGTTGGCCTCAAATTCTTCTTCTAATTCAATGAAACGCCGCAGCACTTTTCTCTCAGACTTTAAGGACTTCGTCAACAAAGGCAATGTTGTAGATCTCGCTGTTGCCGTGGTTATCGGTGGAGCTTTTGGCAAAGTAGTGGATGCGGTAGTTAGTCTAGTGATGACCTCACTGCTTGCTCCTGCGCTTAAAGCTGCCAATGTGTCGGCTATCAGCGCTTGGCCAGCAGGAGCTGTGATCGTGGCACTGATCAATTTCATCGTGATCGCCTTCGTGGTGTTCCTGATCGTGCGCGGCATTGAAGCCATGAAGCGTGGCGAACGACCGATCTCCGCTCCCGTTCCCGATCCCCAGGCTCAACTCGCTGCTGCCGCCACCCGCCTGGCAGAAGCTTTAGAGCGTCGCCAGCTCTGAGGACCTCACCACACAGCGAAAACCCATGTGGCCCGTGGAGGTATCAAGCCCCTGGGCCATTCGAGCTGCTGGGCGGTAGCGGCGGCAATAGCTGGGTGCACATAAATAGGAGCCGCCTTTGACCACCTTGCGTGGTTGGTCGCCGTGCTGCGAGTGGCGATCGATGCTTGCTTCACGCGCCTGAGCATGGTCGGCATCAGCGCAACAGCCCCCCTTTCTGAGCTGGTGCTTGCCATACCAGCTCTCGGTCCACTCCCACACATTGCCGATCATGTCGACCAACCCGTAGCCATTTGCGGGAAAGGCTCCCACAGGGGAGGTGCGCTCGTAGCCATCTAAGCGGCTGTTGTGATGGGGGAAATCACCCTGAAAGGTATTAGCCAGAGGCACTCCACCGGGATGCAGTTCTTCACCCCAGGCAAACTCGGCATTGCACAGGCCGCCCCAAGCTGCCCGCTCCCATTCCTCCTCCCTAGGCAACTTTTTACCGCACCAGCTGGCATAGGCAAAAACGTCATCCCAGGCGACATGAACCACCGGATGCTGCTCACGCCCTTTAATCGAGCTACCCGGCCCCTCTGGATGGCGCCAGTTGGCTCCGGCAAGATATTGCCACCAGCGGTAGTGGCTTCCAGGACCCAGCGGCCCCGAAGGCGGCACAAAAACGATTGACGCCGGGGCAAGTTGATCCGGATTTGCGCCGGGGTAGATGGCCGGATCGGCTGGCTGCTCCGCCAGCGTGCGGTAGCCGGTGGCCTTAACAAAGCTCCGAAACTGAGCGTTTGTGACAGGAGTGCGATCGATCCAGAAGCCATCTACCTCGACGTCATGGGCCGGAGCCTCCTCGGGGTAGTGGTGGTCTGACCCCATCCGAAAACCGCCCGCCGGTATCCACACCATTCCCGGGAATGGGGGACGACCGGGAGATCGGGCGGTGCCGGCTGGCATAGCGGCGGAATCAGGGTCCGCCGACAGTATTCACCATCTTCTCCATTACCTGCTCCAGCGAGAAGCTGGCAGCCTTTTGGCGCGGAGGATATTCGGCGAAGGTAGCGAGGAACTGGGCCACAAATGTCTGGGCTGGTACCAACAGGAAAATGTGATCAAACATCCAGTCCCAATAGGTGTTTGAGGTCACATCAGCCCGCTCATAGGGGTCAGTGAGCAGGTTGAAGATCTTGGGTACCCGCAGAGCCGTAAACGGTTCGGCCCAGATCTGGCAAGTGCCCTGGGAGCGCTGCTCCATGAACACGAACTTCCAGTTGTCATAACGCAGGCCAGTGAGGTCACCGTCGTCGGAGAAGTAGAAGAACTCAACCCGGGGACTCTTATCAGCCTGGCCGGTCCAGTAGTCGAGCATGTTGTAACCATCAAGGTGGATCTTGAAGGTCTTATTGCCGACCTGATAGCCCGCCTTGAGCTTCTCCTTGATCTCAGGCTCGCCGGCCGCCGCAAGGATGGTTGGCAGCCAGTCGAGGTGGCTGCAGATACCCGAGAAGATGGTGCCTGGAGCGATATGCCCTGGCCAGCGCACTAGGGCCGGCACCCGATAAGCCCCTTCCCAATTGGTGTTCTTCTCGCTGCGGAAGGGTGTCATGCCGGCATCAGGCCAGCTGTTCATGTGGGGACCGTTGTCGGTGCTGTACATCACGATGGTGTCATCGGTGACACCCAATTCGTCGAGCAGGTTGAGCATTTCACCAATGCACTCGTCGTGATAGATCATCACGTCGTGATACTCCGACTGCCAGCGACCGCTGCGGCCCACATCCTGGGCACGCGCATAGGTGCGGAAGTGCATGTGGGTGGTGTTGAACCAGACGAAGAAGGGCTCGCCAGAGGCAACTGCATCGCGAATGAAACGCTTTGCCTCAGCGATGAATTCGTCATCGGCCGTCTCCATCCGCTTGCGGGTTAGGGGGCCGGTGTTTTCAATCCGTTGGGTGCCATCATCATTTACCCAACAATGCAACACACCGCGGGGGCCATAGCGCTCCTTGAAGTTCGGGAAATCTTCAGGCTTGGGATAGTCGCGTAGCTCCGGCTCCTCCTCGGCGTTGAGGTGATAGAGGTTGCCAAAAAACTCATCAAAACCATGCATGGTCGGCAGATGCTCATCGCGATCGCCGAAGTGGTTTTTGCCAAACTGGCCGGTTCGATAGCCCTGGGGCTTGAGCAGCTCAGCGATCGTGGGATCTTCAGCCTTAAAGCCCGATTCAGCGCCAGGCAGCCCCACCTTGCTGAGACCGGTGCGGAAGACGCTCTGGCCGGAAATGAAGGCCGCACGACCAGCGGTGCAGCTCTGTTCGGCGTAGTAGTGAATGAAGCGACCACCCTCCTTAGCTACGCGGTCAATGTTGGGGGTCTGATAGCCCATCAAACCATCGCTGTAGCAGCTGAGATTGCTTTGGCCGATGTCGTCACCCCAGAGGATGAGAACGTTGGGTTTTCCGTTGGGCATGGGATGAAAAGAGACGAATGCACCTGCTCAAAGGATGGGGACGGCTGCACCTCATTGCAGCAAAGCCATGCACTTCTTCACACCCAAATACCTAGACGAGCATTGATTTGCGCAAATGCAAACATTGGCGCAAATGCAAAAAATCAAGCGCCAGTCGCGAACTCGTTAGATCGGTAGCGTTCTAGTCCAACTCAGGCCTGAAGGCGCCTCTGCCACTTCAGAAAGGGAATCGAGAGCAAAATAGTAATCAGCAAATACACCAGGATTCCAAGTTTAACGGCAGGCACTTCCGGGGCATAAATGCCGGCCAGCAACAATGCAAGACCTGGGTTGCGCATCGATGTGACTAAGGCCAGGGTGACTCCCAGGCAGGGATCCCGATTCGTCAGGCCGTAGCCCAAAGCCAGGCTGATCAACACCAGGGCTGCCATAACTGGCAAGGCCATCAGATTGGCGCCCACATAGGTGACTAACAGGGGCCCAGTTTTCCACAGCACCACCAACACGAGCAGCAAAAGCAGCCCATTAGAGAGGCGATCGAGGGGAGTCTCCAGTCGGCTTGCCCACCTGGGCGCGAAGCGCCTTACTAACAAGCCCAGCAACAGGGGGAGCAGCTGGGTCAGGGCCACCTGAGCGGCTACGTGGTGCGACTGAACCTGCCAGCCCTCGACCCCGAAGATGCCGGTGAAGCCGCTCGCCAGCAGGGGAATGGTCACGATCGCCGCCAGTGCTGCGGCCACTTGGAGCAGGGCGGCCAGGATCCGATCCCCCCCCTGCTTGCCTGCCTTGCGCATCAGCAGGGGGGCGCTTGGGCAAATAGCCATCAGGGCGATAGAAAATCGAGCCGGCTGGGAGAGGGCCACGGTGGGCGGCAGCAACAGCAACAGCGCAGCTGCCATAGGTACGAGCAGGCAGGTGCCGATGAGACCACGCAGCAGCAGACCCCGGTGCTGCCCCCAGCGACTGAAGCCATCGAGGGGCAGGCCCACCCCCAGGGCAAACATGATCGCGAACAGGGTTGCAGAAACCAACAGGGGGGGGGATTGAGCCATCGGAGCAAGACGCTGAACAGCAGATCAAAAAGAGCCAGGGGGCTGGGGCCTAGCTGCCGGCGCGGGCAGCAATCAGCCCCAGTGCCAGCAGCCCGATCAAAGTGAGCATCACAGCTGTAGCGGCAGCGATGTGGGGCTTATCTCGGTAGATGTAGTCGTCTTGATGGAGACGGCGCAGCTCTCGGCGGTATTGGACCGTGGCTCCCGTCATGGCGA
>CAZKER010000293.1:0-3429 GCA_964551845.1 uncultured Cyanobium sp. | reverse complement strand
GGTAAAACCAACCCATCAGCCTCTACTGCAAGCTCTCCAGCTCCGAATTGAGCGACACAGACCCTGCCGCTAAAGTTCCACGGCAGGGTTATTTTTTCTAGCGATATGGGCTCAGGGCCAGAGCTTCAGGCTTCAACTCGTTTGATGTGAGTCAGAGGCCGTTCCATCTTCGTGAGTGCTGCGAGCACGTTGATCTTGCAGCAATTCTTGGCCATGCCACGAAATCTTGGTCTTGTGGGGCGCAATTTTGGGGCGTGGGACCATCAGCTGGATGCCTTAACGCTGAATTGATCATCCGCAGTTGATCATCGGCAGTGGCTCGCGGAATGATGGGGCTACACCGCTGTTCCCCATGGCGCTCAATCACGATCTAATGCTGCCCAGCACCTTTCAGCACTACCTGCTGGGGCTGTTCGCCGTGGCCAACAACTTCCCGGCCATTGGGCCCTTCCTTACCCTCAGCGAGGGGTTGCCGAATCGCCAGGTACGCCGCGTAATCACGCTTGCCAGCTTCTCAAGTTTGCTGATCATGCTGGGTGCCTACTTCATCGGCACGGCGGTGCTCCAGTTCTTTGGTATCGGAGTAAGCGCATTCCAGATCGCCGGTGGCTTGTTGCTGGGGGCGAGCGGCCTAAAAATGCTAAATGCATCGGCCCCAGGCGACTCACACGAGAAGAACTGCGACATAAGCCACATGGATATGGGGCAGATGGCCTCCTCGGCGATCGTGCCGATCTCGCTACCGCTCACTACGGGTGCCGGCACGATGTCGACGATCACGGTGTACGCCAACAGCGCCACCAGCTTCAATCAACGCATCGAGCTATTTGCTGCGATTTTGGCGATGGCTCTGATCATCGCGTTGATGTTCGTGTTCGCCGCCCGCCTCACGATGATGCTGGGTCATGTGGGCATGACGGTGCTGATCAAAGTAATGGGCTTATTCACCTTGGCGATCGGCATCCAGTTCATCGTGACCGGCAGCAGCACGATCCTGGAGCAGATCCAGTTCAGGATTTAAACCTATCGGCGCGCAGTAGCGATCGATTTGTCGAGCCGGCTGAGGCGCTGGGTGCGTTTCTTAGCGGTGGGCCCTGCTTTTCGTCGCGGCACCTCCTGCAGGCCTGGGGCAACATCTTCATCAACTCGTTCGAGCCTGGTCGCTCTGAGCAGCGGCAAGCCCCAAGGGAGGAAAGGTTCGCTTGGTGCAATAGCTTTTAGGGGATGAGAACCCCTCCGGCCAAGCGGCCCCGCAAGCGGAGTAAACGCGGTGCCTTGCTCCTGGCTATCGGAGTCGGCCTTGGCGGAGGTCTTTTGCTGGCTGGGCCCTTCTCCGAGCTGCTCAGCGACACCGCCTCAGGATCCAGCAATGCCATCACCAATCCGTTCGCGGCCTGGAGCGGCATCACCAACCAAGACATCCTGCTGATTGGCACCGATGTGGGCGGCGGCAATACCGACGTAATCGCCAGCCTGCGGGTGGACGGCGGCATCACCCGGATAACCCAGGTACCCAGGGACACCTACATCGAGGCTGAGGGCTACGGCCCCCACAAAATCAACGCCCTCTACAGCCTGGGGGGCACCGATCTGCTCAAACGGGAGCTGGCCCGCAAGTTAGGCCGACCGATCACTCACCACGTGGTCGTGAACCTGTCGGCAATCCGGCGCATGGCGGATGCCTTAGGCGGCATCGAGGTGGATGTGCCGAAACGCATGGCCTACACCGACAACAGCCAGGGCCTGTACATCGACTTGCAACCCGGCCTGCAAAATCTCATGGGTCAGGACCTGGAGGGCTTCCTACGCTTTCGCCACGACGAGATGGGCGACATCGGGCGGCTGGAGCGCCAGCAACTGGCCCTACAGGCCCTGTTCCGCAAACTCACCAGGCCCGAGCATCTGGTGCGCCTACCGATCCTGCTTGCTGCAGCCGGCAAAGACCTGAAAACCGATCTGGGCCCGATGGAGCTGGGTGGGCTGATCACCGCCATGGGCTCGACCCAGCTGGAGACCAAGCGACTGGGCGGACGACCCTTTTACCGAAACGACATCAGCTATTGGGAAGCGGAGTGGCCCCAGCCGGTGCTGGATGGCTCCAACGAAGCTGAAAGCAGCGGCGATGGCCGCTATCGCTTCCTTTTCTGATCTGCTGCAGTATCAATATCTGGCCGCGATTCGCCATTGCTCCGCTGAGACAGGGTGATCAGGGCCAGGACCAGGGCCACCCCTGCAAGCAGGGGGGTGGAGGCGGCCACGGTCACCCCGAGGGCAGCCGTAAACCAGATCGAAGCCGCACTGGTGAGTCCGCGCACCTCAGGCAGGCCCCTCTTGTCAGCCGTAGGGGGCACCAGGATCTCGCCCGCCCCCAGGAAGCCAATTCCGGTGGCAACCCCCTGCATGACGCGGCTGCGGGCCTGGGGGTCGTCACCGGCCGCCAGCACCATCAGACAGGCACTGAGGCCCACCAGCACATGTACCCGCAGGCGGTTGGGATGGCTGGTATTGCCATGGTGGGCTCGATTGATGCCCACAGCCAAACCACACAGCACCGCCAGGCCCAGACGCAGCAGGACCTCCAGATCGGGAGTGAGCGCCGGCAGCCAGCTCATATCAGCCCCCTCATGACAGCCAAGCGCAAAGTGGCTGATCCCCATAAGCTCTAGCCAGCTCAGCGTTGCCGCAGACACTGCAGAACCTGCTTCTGCGCAGCACCCTGAAATCCGTATTCATCACCGCGGCGATCGCCTCCTAGAGCGAGCGCATTCAGTTTCTCTGGTATCCGCTGATGGCGGTAGTGATAGTTGTGGATGACAACGATGATCACACCCCACCGACCGCATCACCGGCACGGTGCTGAGAGGCCTGATCAGCTTCCTAGTGCTCACAATCCTCAGCGGTGGGTTCGGAGTGCTGGTGGTTATCTGTTAGCAAATTCCCGATACAGATCGGAGAGATCCCCTTGAAATTTGCTGATAACGATGAGCTAGGCGCACTAAAAGAACAGACCATGCCTCCCGCTCGATCAACAGGAAGGAAGGTCCTTGATGCGGTCAAGCTTGCTCCACCAACTGCACAACCATGACAAGCCCTGCCTTTCTGCATCGCCGCTCGCCCGTGTTTGCCGGGCGCGCCATGGCCAGCTCCAGCTCGCCGCTGGTGACCCGGGCGGGCTTGCGAGTGCTGGAGCAGGGCGGCAACGCCGTGGATGCCGCCGTGGCGATGGCCGGCATGCTGGCGCTGGCCGAGCCGATGATGAGTGGCCTAGGCGGCGACACCATGGTGCTGGTGTGGTCGGCCAAGGAGCAGAAGGTCTTCGGGCTCAATGGCAGCGGTCGGGCCCCTAGCGGCGCCAGCCTCGATCGCATTGGCTCCGTGCCGGTGATGCCGGAGCACGGCGCCGCCACCGTCACGATCCCCGGCGCTGTG
>CAZKER010000292.1:0-1703 GCA_964551845.1 uncultured Cyanobium sp. | reverse complement strand
CGTGCCGTCGTTGGCGTTGATCTCAGCCAGTAGTCCTAATTTGATTATACGCAATGCCGCTGTGTGCGCAGCCGGCGTTCTGCCAATCCAATCACGCTGCCCCCAGTCGGCCGGGCAGCAGCGCCCTGGGTTCCAGTTGTGAAAGTCGCGGTGCAGGCTTGTTCAGTGGGATACCGATGAAGCGCCGGTAGAGCTTTAGCCGGTCGTCATTGGTTTTGAAGGCCACCATTACGCCGGTCATCGCCAGCTGAAAGTTGTATTTTTTTTAGCGCCGCCATTCACGCTACGGGCAAAGGCCAGCAGATCGGCGCCGCTGATCTGGTCTTGGCTCAGCAGCGTTTCAATCAGAGCCTGAACATCGAGATCCTCACCCTCTACAGCGACTTCGATGTGTACCGGCGTTTTCGCAGGCAGCCCTTTTGCCGTGTGCAACTCTGACGCCATCAACGGGGCCGACATGACCGCCGTTGCGCATCAAAAAGCCCCGCCGCAAGGCGGGGCTTGGCTGCTTGCGGCCGAGGGCCGCCCGGAGATCAGCCCAGACCTTTGGCAGTAGCCACCACGTTGTCGACGGTGAAGCCAAACTTCTCGAGACAAACCGGACCAGGTGCCGAAGCACCGAAGCGGTCGATCGAGATGCAGGCGCCATCGAAGCCGGTGTACTTGTGCCAGCCGAAGGAGCTCGAGGCTTCCACTACCACGCGTTTGCGCACGGCGGCGGGCAGCACACTTTCGCGATAGGCAGCATCCTGCTCTTCAAACAGCTCGATGCAGGGCATCGAAACCACCCGCACGTTTTTGCCCTCGGCGCGCAGCTCGGCTGCGGCTTTGGTGCAGAGCTCTAGCTCGGTGCCGGTGCCGATCAGGATTAGTTCCGGGGTGCCATTGCTGTCTTCCAGGATGTAGCCGCCCTTGGCCACATGGGCTGCAGCCGAACCAGCTTGATTGGCCATGGCCTGGCGGCTGAGGGCCAGCACGGTGGGGCGCTTGCGGTTGGTGACAGCCACCTGATAAGCACCCATGGTCTCGTTGCCATCGCCGGGGCGCATCACCAGCAGGTTGGGGATGGCGCGCAGGTTGGCGAGGGTTTCCACCGGCTGGTGGGTGGGGCCGTCTTCGCCCAGGCCGATCGAGTCGTGGGTGAGCACATAGATGCAGCCCAGCTCGCTCAGGGCCGAGAGGCGCATGGCGCCGATCATGTAGCCGGCGAACACCAGGAAGGTGCCGCCGTAGGGGATCAGGCCGCTGCCGTGGTAAGCGATGCCATTCATGATCGCTGCCATGGCGTGCTCGCGCACACCGAAGTGCAGGTAGCGGTTGGCCTCACCACCCTTCTGGAAGCTGGCCTCGCCTTTGATGTCGGTGAGGTTGGAGTGGGTGAGGTCGGCGGAGCCGCCGATCAGCTCAGGCAGGTTGGGGCCGAAGGCATTCAGCGCGTTATACGAGTGCTGGCGGGTGGCCAGGCCCTGGTCGTCAGCGCTGTAGCTGGGCAGGTTGGAGTCCCAGCCCTGGGGCAGCTCACCGCGCAGCTGACGCTCGAACTGAGCGGCTTCGGTGGGGTACTTGGCGCGGTAGTCGGCCAGGGTGGCGTTCCAGGCGGCTTCAGCGGCAGCACCGCGCTCGATCGCCTGGCGCCACTGGTTGTACGACTCCTGAGGCACCTCGAATTCGTCGTACTCCCAACCCAGGTTTTTGCGGGTGAG
>CAZKER010000291.1:0-2572 GCA_964551845.1 uncultured Cyanobium sp. | reverse complement strand
CCGGTGCAGCAGCGATCTGCTCGGGACTGGCCAGCTGGATGGCATCAATCGAGCGAAAGTGTGCAAGCAACTCCTTGACTCGCTTGGGACCCAGGCCAGGAATATCTGAGAGACGCGAGCGCTTCATCCTCTCGCCCCTCTGCTGACGATGAAAGCTCACGGCGAAGCGGTGGGCTTCATCGCGCAGGCGGCGCAGCAGCTGCACACCCAGCTGGTCGGGCTCACTCTCCAAGGGCTGCTTGGCCCCTGGCATGAACACTTCCTCCCGCTGCTTGGCCAGGGAACACACCACCAGCTCCTCATGCAGATTCAGCTCCCTCAGGGCCTCCATCACGGCGGAGAGTTGGCCCTTGCCGCCGTCGATCATCACCACATCGGGCCAATCATTGAGGCCACCGGTGTGGAGCGTGGTGTTGGCGACCCGCCGGAGCTCACGCAGGTCGGCACCCTCGGCCTTGGCCTGGGCCCAGCGGCGGAAGCGTCGGCGCATGATCTCGGCCATGGCCATGAAGTCGTCGGAGTGGCCGGAGCGGATCGAGCTGCTTTGGATCTTGTATTTGCGGTAGTGCTGCTTGGCCGGCAGACCATCGATGAACACCACCTGGGAGGCAACGGCGTCGCTGCCCTGGATGTGGCTGATGTCGTAACCCTCAACACGGCGCGGTGGGCTAGGCAGCTCAAGCAGTTGAGCTAGATCCTCAGTGGCCAGCAGTTGCTGCTCGGCTCCGCGCTGGGCCCGCTGCAGCTCGTAGCTGGCATTGCGCTCCAGCAGCTCGATCAGATCGGCTTTCTGCTGCCGCTGGGGCACAGCAAGTTTCACCTTGCGCCCGCGACGCTCCGCTAGCCACTCCTCGATCAGGGGCTGCTGGGGGAGGGCATGCTGAAGCAGCAGCTCGGGGGGAATCTCCACCGGCTCAACTTGGCTGTAATGCTCCTCCACCACCCGCTGCAGGATGCGGCCGGGCTCTAGGGGCTGGCCATCGGCGCCGACGGCATCGGCGGTGAAGCCAAGCCGCCCCACCAGTTTGCCGGCCCGCATCTGGAACAACTGCACTGCCGCCACCCGATCATCTGCGGCTAGAGCGACCACATCACGGCTAACCGAGCTGTCACCGAGGCTCATTTTCTGATCTGCAGTGAGGGTGTCGATGCCCTGCAGCTGATCGCGGACCCGAGCGGCGCTCTCAAAGTCGAGGCGCTCGGCGTACTTGCCCATCTGCTCGTTTAGCAGCTCGAGCAGCTCCTCGTTGCGCCCTTGAAACACCATCGCCACCTGGCGCAGGGTGTGGTGGTAGGCCTCGGAGCTGATCTTTTCCTGGCACACGCCTGGGCAGCGGCCGATGTCGTAGTTGAGGCAGGTGCGCTCCCTATAAAGCGGCTGGGGCCGCTGGCGCAACGGGAAGACCCGCTTCACCAGGGTGAGGGTGCGCCGCAGCAGGCCCACATCTACATAGGGCCCGTAAAAGCGATCCAGGGGCGAGCGAAACCGACGCCGACGTGTGATGAAGATGCGCGGATAGGCCTCGCTCCAAGTGATGCAGAGATAGGGATATTTCTTGTCGTCCTTGAGCAGCACATTGAAGTGCGGCTGGTTCTGCTTGATCAGGTTGGATTCGAGCGCCAGCGCCTCGGCTTCGCTGTCGGTAACGATGAATTCGATCTCGCACACTTGGCGCACCATCAGGGAGATGCGCGGGCTGTGGGCGTGGCCGCTGCCGCTCTGGAAGTAGCTGCGCACCCGATTGCGCAGCACCTTGGCCTTGCCGATGTAGAGGATGCGATCGCTGGCATCGCGCAGCAAATAGCAGCCCGGCTCAGAGGGCACCTCCTTGAGCCGGACCTTGAGGCGATCGGGTTGCTGCAGCAGGGGCAGGCTCAACCGCCGTATTGCCAGCCGGTGGTGGCGAGCTCCAGGGCAGCACCATCGCGGTGCAGGGTGGCTGTCTTCACCTCGCCCACAAAAACGGTGTGGTCACCAAGGGCCACCTGACCGACCAGCTCGCACTCCACGGCACCCAGGGCGTTGTCAAGAATCGGCAGGCCAAGCTCGCCGAGGCTGAAGGGGGCGGCATCGAAGCGACCGCCGATGGCCTTCTGGGGCTTGAAGAAAACGGCAGCCAGGTCCTTCTGGTCGGCGGCCAGCACGTTCAGCGAAAACTTGCCCGTGCGCTGAATGATGCTGTTGCTGGTGCTGTCGGCACGCACTGCCATCACCACCAAAGGTGGCTCAAAGGAACCCTGGGTCACCCAGCTGGCTGTAAAGCCGTTGACCTCGTCCCCCTCAGCTACGCCGCAGATGAACACACCATGGGGGATCTTGCGCAGCAGGGTTTTCTTGGCATCGGCGTTAAGAGCGGCGTTGGGAGCCATGGCGGCAAGGGCGCCCTAAGGCGCGGGGGACTACACCCACAGTAGAAACGCTGGGGGGACCCATAGGCTGGCCCCATGCGAGCCCTTTACCCCGGCAGCTTCGATCCGCTCACCCTGGGCCACCTCGACCTGATCGAGAGGGCGGCACGCCTGTTTGATGGCTTAGTGGTGGCGGTGCTGCAGAACCCAAGCAAGCATCCGG
>CAZKER010000290.1:0-5410 GCA_964551845.1 uncultured Cyanobium sp. | reverse complement strand
TCACCGCAGGGGATCGCATCCTGGCGGTTGCCAGCAGCGGTGTGCACAGCAATGGCTTCAGCTTGGTGCGCCGCATTCTTGAGAGCCAAGCTGTCGATGGACTCACGCCCCTGCCCAACAGCGACCAGACCCTGATTGACGCCCTGCTCACCCCCACCCGTCTCTACGGGACCTTGGTAAAAGCCCTGATTACCAGCGAGATGCCTATCAACGGCATGGCCCACATCACCGGCGGCGGGCTGCCTGAAAACCTGCCCCGCTGCCTGCCCTCCGGAGTCCACGGTGTGATCAACCCAAACAGTTGGCAGCGTCCGCCCCTATTCCGCTGGCTGCAGCAGGCCGGCGAGGTGCCTGAGGCCGATCTTTGGAACACCTTCAATTTGGGGGTGGGGTACTGCCTGGTGGTGCCTGCATCCACAGCTCAGCAGACCCTCAGCATCTGTCGAGACACTGGCTACGAGGCCTGGGAGCTGGGAGAGGTGGCCAACGGCAATGCCGGAGACCAACCGCTGACAGGACTTCCCTACGGCGGTTGATCGGCGCTGCTACCAATAGCCAATTGCATCAGAGTGGGCTTGAGGCCCAGTGACTGGCCGCCCCGCTGCCTAGGGTGCTGGCCTCGAAGTTGATCAACACCTATCAACATGGCCCCCAGCCCTGGGTGATGTTCGAGCCATACGTAGTTGTATTTGGAGTGGCGTCATGACTCAATCAATAGGTTCACCGCAGCGAATTTCTGCCCCAAGCCCCCTGGGTTCCTCCCTCGCTGCTCCCCCCCTCGGCACTGGGCAACGCATCACCCGCCGACGCAGCTCGGCCGGGCCCGTGCCACCCAGCCGGCCGCAACGCCCCCGCGAACCCCAGGCAGCCCCCCAGCGGGGAGGCCTGCGGCCCACCTTTCTCACCCTGCGAGACCACGGCAAGGTCTATGTAGCCGACCTGCCCCGGCTCTCCGACGGCCAGTTAGCCCACGTGACCAAGGAGGCACGCGAGGTGCTCGAGAGCCTCGGCCGCCGGCTCGAAGAGCTTGAGGCTCAGCCCTTCCTCTCCCAGGCTGAACAGGACACCCGGATTCGGGCTTCCACTAAGCGGGATGTCACTGAGCGCTTCCTCCGCTCTATTGACGACGAGCTTCAGCTTCGGCACAACAATCCTGCCCTGCGCGCCGCAGCTGGTGAGTCGCTTGCTCGGGCCTTCCTGGAGCTGTCCCGCCACCGGCTGCCGGGAGCCACTTTTGATTCCCTGCTGCAGGAGGCCTTGGCAGCCTGCGGCCCCGAAGCAGCTGCCGAAGCTGAAAGCCACGGCGACCACGGCCCCAGCCCTGTGGTGCCCTTGGTACGCCCCCAGGCCATGCCTGTGGTGCTCACCCTTGATCCAGCCCCCCAGGCGGGCTAATCGCTCTGGAAGGGATTGGCAGGCATGCCCACCTGCAAACCGAGCGCCAAGTCATCTAGACGGCGCCGCTCCTCCTCAGACAGGTTCCAGGCCAGGGCAGCCGCGGCCTGCTCCACCTGCTCTGGCCGGCGCAGGCCGGGAATCGGCAAGGCCCCGTGGGCCCTGCACCAGTTGAGAGCCACCGCCGCCAGGCTGGCGTCGCGGCTGGCGGCGATTCGGGCCATCTCAGCCTGGAGCGGCACCAGGGCGGGGCCGAGCCGGCGGAACAGAGCTCCCCTTGGCCCCATGGGCATGGACTCATCCTGTAATGGCCTTGCCAGCAGCCCCAAGGCCAGGGGGCTGTAGGCGATCAGACGAATACCAAGTTCGCTGCAGACCGCAGCCACACCGTCCGGCCGGATCGGATCGCTTGCCAGCAGCGATAGCTGCACCTGCAGGCTGCTGAGCTGCAGTCCCCGCTGTACCAAGCGCCGGTGCACCGCCCGCAGGCGACGCGGCCCCATATTTGAGACCCCCAGGGCCGCCGCCTCCCCCTGCTGCACCAGATCAGCCAGACCCTCCAGCAGGGGGCCTTCCTGCCAGGGGGCATAGCGCGCCGTACTCCAGTGCAGCTGCACCAAATCAATCCGACCAGCCAGGCGCCGTTTCGAAGCAGCAAAAGCCCGTTGGTAGCCGCGGCGCCCCAGCCGCCAGGGGAAGGGGGCAAGCTTGGTGGCCACTAGCAGCTGGTCACGCTGCGCCGCAGGCAGGCCCCCCGCGAAGCGGCCCAAAAGGGCCTCACTGCGGCCGTTGAATCGGCCGGTGCCATAGGAGTCAGCGGTATCAAAGGTATGGAGTCCGCAGGCCACAGCCCGCTGGAAGGTGGCCTCCAGCACCGGATCCTGGCTCGGGTCGTAGCCCCAGAGGAACTGGTTTCCCCAGGCCCAAGTGCCAACACCGATGCCTGGTTGGCCAATTGGATGCGCCATCGTGGAGTTACTTGCCAACCCTGATACCTCCCAAAATGCCCGATGCCCTTAACCCCGGCAGCGCCGCCAGCTTGCCCAATGCTGCCGCCGAACCGGCGCTCCCCCCAGACCCAGTTCTTTGCCAGCACTGTGGGCGCACCGCCAGCAACGGCATCAGCTGCCAGGGCAGCTGCGTAGCCGACTCGGGCTACTGAGCGCCCCCATGGCGCGATTGTTCAGCCTAGGCCTAGTGGTAGTGGCCTGTGCCAGCGCCGCCCAAGCGGGGGGGGTCGGCCGCTGGGAGAGCGGGCTACAAGGCTGCTCCCTCAGGCAGGGCAGGGTGGGACAAGCCCAACCGCTGCGGGAGCAGGAGCAGGGCTGCGTCCGGTTGCGTCTTGAACAAAACATGGAAGGGCTGCTGAGTGTGCGCCTGATTGCGCTCTCCGGCAGTCAAGTTTTCGGCAGCCGGAGCCTGGTCTTCGCCGGAGTGCTCGCCCCCGGGCAAAAGCCGATGCGCTGCAGCCCGGATGGCAAATGCAAACCGCAATGGCCAATCCGACTGAATGTGTCCACCGTGGCCACCAACGTGGAATTAGGCGGATCTCCAGCGCCCACGCTGCCTTTAGCCCTACTAGCGAAGGGGACATGCCTGCTGGAAATCAGGAGCCTGCGGTGCGAGGCCAGTGATTCCAGCGGACAGGAATGGAAAGCGCAGGCCCGCCTCTGAAATGAGGCGGAGCATTAATGCGTAGCCCTTAAAAAGGCGGCACCCAGATTCGAACTGGGGGTAAAGGATTTGCAATCCTCTGCCTTACCACTTGGCCATGCCGCCGGCCGGGGATCAAACTCCCTGCAGCGGATCGTATCAGCCATGGCATGTCCTCCCGTCTGCTGGTTCTGAGCAACGGCCACGGTGAGGATCTAATCGCCCAAAGGATCCTGCAGGCCCTGCGGGCCCGGCGCCCCAACCTGGAAATCCAGGTAATGCCCCTGGTGGGGCTCGGCGAGGCATTCAGCGCCGACACGGCCGCCGGCCGCCTACTGCGGATCGGCCCCCAGCTGCAGCTGCCCAGTGGCGGCTTCAGTAACCAGAGCCTGCGGGGCCTGACCCGCGACCTAGGGGCCGGGCTGCCTCTGCTGAGCTGGCGCCAGCTGCAACAAGTGCACAACTCGGCCCGCCAAGGCAGTCCGGTGCTGGCCGTCGGCGACCTACTGCCCTTGCTATTGGCCTGGAGCGGCGGCGGCAGCTTCGGCTTCATCGGCACCCCTAAAAGCGACCACACCTGGGCCACGCCGGCACCACCGGGCTGGGCGGCGACCCCGCTGGCAGATGCTTACCACCGCTGCAAAGGCAGCGAATGGGATCCCTGGGAGTGGGCGGTGATGGGCAGCCGGCGCTGCCGGCTCGTGGCGGTGCGCGACCAGCTCACCGCCCAAGGGCTGCGGCGTCACGGGGTGTCGGCCCTGGCTACTGGCAACCCAATGATGGATGGTTTCCACCAGGCCCCTCTGCCGGCCGGGCTGGCAAACCAGCGGCGCATAATCCTGCTAGCCGGCAGCCGACTGCCCGAAGCCCTCAGCAATGCCCGCCGGCTGCTGGGCTGCCTCAGCCTCCGGCAACCGCGGCAGCAGGCCACCGTGCTGGTGGCCTCTGGATCGGCGCCCACGGCCGCCGCCTGGGCCGAGCTGTTGGGGCAAGCGGGCTTTACGCCTCTACCGCCTGCAGCAGCTAGCGCCGCCAGCGGAGCAATTAGCAGCTGGCAGCGGGGCCGCTGGACCCTGCTGCTTGGCCAAAACCGCTTCTCCACCTGGGCCGGCTGGGCCGAGCTGGGCCTGGCCACTGCGGGCACTGCCACGGAGCAACTAGCGGGGCTAGGGGTGCCCTGCCTGTCGCTGCCGGGCCCGGGGCCCCAATTCAAGCCAGGCTTTGCCCGCCGCCAGAGCCGCCTGCTGGGGGGCGCCGTCGTGCCCTGCCATTCCCAACAGGAGCTGGCCCTAAAACTGCAACAACTGCTCGACAATCCAGCCGAATGCGCCCGGCGTGGCGCCTTGGGCCGGGCGCGGATGGGGCCGGCCGGTGGTAGCGCCCAGCTAGCTGAGCTGGTGGAGCAACAGCTGCTGGGATGATGCGGCCACCACCGCAGCAACGCCGCCCATGGCCGGCATCCCCGATCGGGCCTACAACGCCGCCTGCGGCATGTTGGCCAGCCAATTGAGCATCAGCCTGGCGGCCGCCCGCCGCAAGGTCGACGTCCGCAGCTCCCAGGAGGGACTGAGGGAAACCGCAGCCAAGCTCGCCCTGGCCCAGCAGATGCTCGCGGAAGCCCAGGCCAGCGGCGAAAACCACCATGAGTTGCTCACCTCCCTGCTGGAGGCCGTCGGCAACGACGAAAACTTCATGGTGGAGGACTGAGCCGCCCAGGGCCCTTCAGCGGTTGCCACCGGTGGAGTGCTCAAAGAGCAGGTGAAAGCGCTGGCGATCCAGATCGGCCAACACCGGGATGCAGCCAAAGCAACGCTCTGCCAGCTGCCAGCGCTCCTCCCGCTTCAGCATGGTTTCCAACCGATCGCGAGCGGGAAGCAGATAGCGCACATCACCGGCGGCGTAGGCCAGCTGGACCTCAGAGAGATCTTCCACCCGGCCCCAATCGGAACTCTGGGCCTGCTTGTCGAGCTCAATGCCCACCAGCTCCTGCACCACTTCCTTGAGGCCATGGCGGGGGCTGTAGGTGCGGCCCAGCCGGCTGGCCACCTTGGTGCAAAAGATCGGATCAACGGCAATTGCCAAGTTTTCAGCCAGGGCAGCCACGTCAAAGCGGGCGAAGTGGAAAACTTTTTCAATCGCGGGGTTTTCCATCAAGGCTTGGAGCCGGGGTGCCGAGCTCTGGCCGCGGTGAAGACGGATGCAGCAAACGTTGTCGTGGTCGTCGCAGATCTGCACCAGGCAGAGCCGGTCGCGGCCGTGAATCAGGCCCATCGCCTCCGTGTCCACCGCCAGCGCCCGGGCCCCGGCGTAAAGGGCGGCCCACTCGGAGTCAAGATCACCGTCAAATACGGCGAAGCGGGCG
>CAZKER010000289.1:0-2270 GCA_964551845.1 uncultured Cyanobium sp. | reverse complement strand
GCCCTCGACGAGGAAGCGGTCCGCAGCGCCATTCGCCAGGAACTCGATCGCGGTGGCCAGATTTTTTACGTGGTCCCCAGGGTGGAGGGCATTGAGGATGTGGCCTCCGGCCTGCGGCTGATGATCCCGGGCCTGCGGCTGCTGGTCGCCCATGGTCAGATGGCCGAAGGTGAGCTGGAAAGCGCCATGGTGGCCTTCAATGCCGGCGAAGCCGACCTGATGCTCTGCACCACGATCGTGGAGAGCGGCCTCGACATCCCGCGCGTCAACACGATCCTGATCGAGGACGCACACAAATTCGGCCTGGCCCAGCTGTATCAACTGCGGGGCCGGGTGGGTCGCAGCGGCATCCAGGCCCATGCCTGGCTGTTTTATCCCGGCAATGCCTCCCTGAGTGAGGCAGCGCGCCAGCGCCTGCGGGCCATCCAGGAATTCGCCCAGCTGGGATCTGGCTATCAGCTGGCCATGCGCGACATGGAGATTCGTGGCGTCGGCAACCTGCTGGGGGTGGAGCAGAGCGGCCAGATGGAAACCATCGGCTTCGACCTCTACATGGAGATGCTGCAGGAGTCGCTGGCCGAAATCCAGGGCCAGGACATCCCGGCGGTGGAAGACACCCAGATCGACCTACCTGTGACCGCCTTCATCCCGGGCGACTGGATCACGGAAAACGACGAAAAAATAGCCGCCTATCGTGCCGCTGCCGACTGCAGCAGCAGGGAGGCGTTACTGGAGCTAGCCACCGGCTGGGTGGATCGCTACGGCGCCATTCCAGCGCCGGTGATTTCCCTATTGCAGTTGATGGAGCTGAAACTGGTGGCCAGGCGCTGCGGCTTCTCGCGGATCAAACCGGAGAAGCCCAACATCGCCCTGGAAACACCCATGGAGGAGCCCGCCTTCCGGCTACTGCGCCAGGGCCTGCCGCAGCATCTGCACGGCCGCCTGGTGTATCAGCCCGGATCGGGCGCCACCGCCAAGGTGCTGGCTCGGGGCCTGGGGGTACTGCCAGCCGAGAAGCAGCTCGAAGAGCTGATGGACTGGCTCAACCAGATGGCGGAACAGATCCCAGGCGCCGATGGACTCACCGAGGCCCAGCGGCGCGACCAGCAGGCCGCCCGGAACGAGGAGGTGCTGGCGGTTTAAGACCCGCGGGCGCGCTCCTCTTGGGCAAAAGGCCTGCCGCACCAGCAGCTGCCGCAAAAATCCGTTACATTCATGAGAAGTTGTGTAACGGCCAACCATGGGCGAAGTGATCGGGGCGGGATCTGGCTTCGCTGGTGGTGTGGGTGGCGGTTTCAGCCTTATTTCCGGCTTAGTGAGTCTGCTGGCAATCGGCATGTACGCCTTGCTGCAGGGTGATGCCGGCAACAACAACGATGACGACGACTCAGGCCCTGGTGGTGGCCTAATGCAACCCGTCGCCTGAAACCGCTCAGCCAGAAGCAATCCGATAACCAATATCAGGGTTGATCCGATTGCTGGGCAGCTCTGAGTGCGGCCTGATAGCCCCTAGGCACCACAACTAGAAAGAGCAGCCACCAAGCCAGCACCCCTACAGCTACCGGGGCGGTGATCCACCAGCGCTGAAGCAACAACCAACTCCCTGCCACGACAATTGCACCGGTGAGCAAGATGCTCCAGGGTTGGCACCACCAGGGCTTCATTCCCCAAATCGACCCAGGGGGGATCATTTGTGGTGAGGGCGATTCAAGCGGCGCATCCACCACGTTTCAGCATGCAAATTCCATCTTCGCCGACAACTGCCCTGACGCGGCGCAATATCCTGCTCGCCCACAATTCCGGCTTGTGGCACGGCTGCTTCATTCGGTTTGATGGTCGTGGCCTCGAGCTGGAGCGTTTCGCAAGTCAACTCTCGGTGCAGAACCAGGACGGCAGGGTGGTGGCGGCGTTAACCAACGTAAGCAGTGGCCAGGTGCGCACGATGGACTTTGACGAGCCTCCAGCCGAGATGCAAATCACCCCGGAGGGTCATTGGAGCCTTGGCCCCGATCGCATCGGTGCCTGGCCCTGGGTGAGCGAACTGTGCCTGGTTTGGGGCGAACGCCGCCGCCGTGCCGTGATTCGCCACGGCACCGACAGGCTCGAATCGCTGGTGGTTGTCTGTGAGGCGAGGCCAGGGATCCAGGAACCAGTGCCGCCGGCACCGCTGCAAGCCCTAGCCAACCCGGCCCCAAACGGCGCCGGGTTGATCTGGAGCCTGCCGGCAGCCTTAGGGGTAACTATTCAGACGGCTGATCGCCGGGAGTCTG
>CAZKER010000288.1:0-2225 GCA_964551845.1 uncultured Cyanobium sp. | reverse complement strand
CTTATGAGTATCGACTCCGATGGCGACAATGGCTGGCGTAGGCGATGGGGAGGATGTCATGCATAGGAGGGGTTGGTTGGGTAACCATCGGAGAACAAACGGACAGAACTGTGATGTGACGTTTCGCCAGGCTCCTATCAGGTCACTGAGTGATCCCCGATGGTGGTTCAGCGATGCCATCCGACAGATCCAATGCAGGGCACGGAGCCAGTTCAGGACAAGGGTCAGGACGGCATCGGTAGAACCTTGACCATGGTCACAGTTCAGGCATCACGCCGGTGTGAACTGCATCCCGGTGCTCAACTGTCAGCTGCACTAGGGGCTAATCGCCCATGGCGAGCACCTGAGCAGCCGCTGCCAGGGCTGGACCGACGACATGACCCGGCAGCAGGGCTGGGCGCCGGAGGTGGCCTGAGCAGGCCATGCATGACTTCGTTAATAGGCACGCACTCCGTTCACTCCGCAAAGGCTGGCTCAACCAAGTCCTCCGATCAGGGGCAACCAGGCATCCGCCTCTACCAGAGCGGCATCGCTGAGGACAGCGCAGCGACGCACCTCGGCCGCCTGGCTGTCGAGCAGGGACCCGTGTAGCTCTTCCCCAAAGACCTTGCGCAGCAAGGTGCTGGCGGCAAAGGCCGTTGAGGCTTCCGCCAGGCAGGCAGGCAGTCTCTGCACTGTGGGGGAGTGCAGCAGTGCTGGATCGCCCGTCACCGGGGGCGGTAGTGGACGCTCCTTCTCCTCCTCCAGACTTGCCAGCACAACTGCCTGCACGGCCGCAAGCAGCAGATAGGGATTGGCGGCCAGATCAGCCACCTTGACCTCTAGGTGTGCAGCAGCGCCATCAGCGTCGTTGGGAATTAGCCGCAAGGCCGCCTCGCGATTTTCAATCCCCCACACCTGGAACGGCGCCGACCAGGAGCCCGGCGCCAAGCGCCGATAGGAGATCTCCAGGGGGCAGGCCAGCGCCAGCAGGGCGGGCAGCTCTTCCAGTAGGGCGGCCAGCACTCCACCGCCGGCACTGGTAAGACCACCGGGGCCGTCCCCGCCCTGCAGCAGCGGTACCCCCTGGTGTTGAACGCTCAGGTGCAGGTGTCCCCCATTGCCCACCCGCTCCAGGCTGGGCTTGGGGCTGAAGCTGCAGCGCCAGCCGAAGCGGCGCGTCACCCGCTGAATCAGCAGCCTTGCAAGCACCAGCCGATCAGCCGCTTCCAGGGGTGAGCCCGGCGCCAGCGATAGCTCGAACTGACCAGGGCCGTATTCGGGATGAAACTGCAGCCAGGGAAGGCCAGCGGCTTCCAGCGCTTCGAGCAATGCGGTGGCGTAGTCGAGCCCCTCGACCAGTTGATCAGCTCCATAGGGACCTCCAGGGATGGCCGGCACCGGCTGCCCATCGGCATCGGGCACTGCCACTAACCACTCCAGCTCAAACCCGGCTCGCAACTCCACCTCCTTCTGCAGGAGTCGCTCCTGCTGGTACCGGCAGTGGAAGCGCTGATCACCCGCATAGGGCGCACCGCTGCGCTCGAAACGCTCACCAGGCGCCCAGGCCCAACCAGCACATGGATCCAGCAGAGCCAGGGCACTGGTGTCGGCGCGAAGGCGCAGATCGCCGTCTGGCCGCGCGAGTCGATGGGCCGAATCGATCACGCCATCGGCGCGAAACGCGTCCGACACCGGAGAGAAGCCCACACCCACCGCTGCCGCAGCATCAAATGCCGCCAGGGGCACCACCTTCACCAGGGGCGCTCCTGCGTGGTTCACCCAGGTGATTGCTACCCAGCGAATGCCCTGATCGGCCAGGGAGGCGACCTGCGGGGAGGGATTCGGCAAAGGGGTTGCCACAGCAATACGGCCATGATTGCCAAGACTGAAAGGGGTTGCATGAACCACTGCTCGACACCGGAGTGGTGGCAGCCCGGCGCCATGGCGCTGTTACTGGTGGATATCCAGCAGGGCACCTGCGGTGATGCTCAGCCCAGCCCACGGCCAGCTTTTGATCAGCAGTTCCGCCATTACACCCTGCCGGCCGCGCAGCGGGCTCTGGCGGTGGCGCGGCAGGGCGAATTCGAGGTGATCCACACCGTGATCGCCAGCCTCACCGCCGACGGCCGTGACCGGAGCCTCGACTACAAGCGCTGCAGCATGGGTTTCCCGCCCGGCAGTCGGGCCGCCCAGGTGATCCCCGAACTCGCGCCCCGGGCCGATGAGCTGGTGCTGCCCAAGAG
>CAZKER010000287.1:0-3503 GCA_964551845.1 uncultured Cyanobium sp. | reverse complement strand
TGGGCTGTCAGGCCATGGGAGAGCAGCTACTGACGGCCCTGGCGGGGTAGGCGCCGGCGACCTGCCAAACTCGCGGTCAGTTTCGTTGATCCCTGCGCATGTCGAAGCGTCACCCGGTTGTTTCTGTCACCGGTTCCTCCGGCGCAGGCACCAGCACTGTCAAGCGCGCCTTCGAGCACATTTTCAAGCGCGAAGGCATCACACCGGCAGTGGTGGAGGGCGACAGCTACCACCGCTACGAGCGCGGCCCGATGAAGGAAGCCATGGCCACCGCCATGGCCAAGGGTGAAAACTTCTCCCACTTCGGCCCAGAAGCAAACTTGTTTGACAAGCTCGAGGAGTTGTTCAAGGCCTACGGCGAAACCGGCAGTGGCCAGAAGCGCTACTACCTGCACTCCGTTGAAGAGGCCGCAGATCACAATGCCCGCCTCGGCACCAACCTGGATCCCGGCCAGTTCACCCCTTGGGAAGCCATCCCCACTGGCACCGACCTGCTGTTCTACGAAGGTCTGCACGGTGGCGTAAAGGGCGAGGGTTACGACGTAGCCGGCCTGGCAGATCTACTGGTGGGCGTGGTGCCGGTTGTGAACTTGGAGTGGATCCAGAAGATCGCCCGCGACAACAAGGAGCGTGGCTATTCGGCTGAGGCCACAGTTGACACGATCCTGCGCCGCATGCCGGATTACATCAACCACATCTGCCCTCAGTTCAGTCTCACCGATATCAACTTCCAGCGTGTCTCCACTGTGGACACCTCCAACCCCTTCATGATCCGGGAGATCCCTACGCCGGATGAATCCTTTGTGATCATCCACTTCCGCAAGGGGGCCCGCGAAAAGTGGGGGATCGACTTCGCCTACCTGCTCGACATGATCCATGACTCGTTCATGTCCAGCCCTACCTCGATCGTTGTTGACGGCGGCAAAATGGGCTTCGCCATGGAGCTGATTCTCACGCCGATCATCCATCGCATGATCGAAGATAAGAAGAAACTGGCCTGATTGCAATTGCAGCCCCTATTCTGGGGTAGCAATTCGTTCTGGTGAGGCCGATCTCCTTCGCCACACCCACGAAGAACCCTTCCCCGTCGTTTCTGATTCCGGGAGCTGCCAAAAACAGGGCGGCTGCTTCGTTGCGACTCGACCAAATCAACAGCAGCCTGGTGATCCAGGCTGCTCGCCGGATTTTGTTTCAAGCCCTAGAGCTCGGCGGTTTAGGCAATGAACCATCCGGAGTTGTGCTCAATGGCTGCCAGATCCAGGGCACGGGTGGGGATCTGGGCAAGGGTCAACAGTTTTTGCAGGGCCGCATCGTTTTCGATCAGCCGGTGCTGCTACCGGATGAGCAGTTTGTGCCGATTGAATTGATTCGGGGCCGACTGGGCCGCGGCGGTGCAGCCCGGCTGCGACTGCCCCGCAAGCCTTCCTCCCCCCCTATCGCCTGAGGCCCGCTTGAGCGCGCTTGCTCCACTTCTTGCCAGCGCCCCCGCCGTGCCCGTTGTGGTGGTGCTGTTGGGGGCCTGCGTGGGCAGCTTCCTCAATTTGGTGGCCTGGCGCCTGCCGAGGGAGGAGTCGATCGTGCTGCCACCTAGCCACTGCCCCCGCTGCGGCAACCGGCTGAGCTGGTTTGAAAATGTGCCCTTGCTGAGCTGGTTGCTGCTGCGCGCCCGCTGCGCCCACTGCAGCGCCCCGATCTCATGCCGCTATCCCCTGGTGGAGCTGCTTACCGCCGGGCTCTGGGTAGCGGCCCTGCTGGCCCAGCCCAGTGCCATGGGCCCTAATCCCCAGCCCTGGCTCCTGGCAGCTGCGGGCTGGCTGCTGTTGAGCTGGCTGCTGCCGCTAGTGCTGATCGATCTCGATCGCCTCTGGTTACCCGAACCCCTCTGCCGCATCGGCCTGCTGCTGGGCCTGGCGGTGACCGCAGTAATTGGCTTCCAGCAGGGCTCCGATACAGGCCGGGAGCTTCTGTTTCACCATCTGGTGGCAGCCGGCGTTGCCCTAGTGGGTTTTGAGTCGGTCAGCGCCCTGGCCCACAAGGCCCTCGGCCGGCCGGCCCTCGGCCTGGGGGACGCCAAACTCGCCGCCATGCTGGGGGCCTGGCTTGGACTTACGGGCCTCGGCCTCACAGTGATCCTGGCGGTATTTGGTGGGGCAGTGCTGGGCAGCATCGGCCGGCTCAGCGGCCTTTTGGGCAAGCACCAACCCTTTCCCTTTGGCCCCTTCCTGGCAGCTGGAGGAGCAGCCGTATGGCTGCTCGGCAACGACCTCTGGCTGGCCTTGCTGGGGCTGGTGTGGTGATGCGCCTTAAATAGGATCAGCTGTTGGTGACCACCGCATGTCGCTGTTCGACTGGTTTGCTGACCGCCAAAAAAATGCGCCGACCGTGCGGGTCACTCAGGAGCTGGAGGAGGGAGATGGTCTCTGGAGCAAGTGCCCGGAATGCGGGTTGGTGGTTTATCGCAAAGACCTGGTGGCTAACGCCAGCGTTTGCAAAGGATGTGGCCACCACAACCGTATCGATAGTGCCGAGCGCATCGCCCTGATCGCCGATCCGGGCAGCTTCGAGCCCATGGACACCGACCTTTCACCAACCGACCCACTGGCCTTCAAGGACCGGCGCAGCTATGCCGATCGAATCCGCGATAGCCAGGAGAGCACGGGCCTGCGCGACGCCGTGGTGACCGGTATCTGCCGCACTAGTGGCCTGCCCCTAGCCCTTGGGGTAATGGATTTCCGCTTCATGGGCGGCTCGATGGGTTCGGTGGTGGGCGAGAAGCTCACCCGCCTGATCGAAACCGCCACCGTCCGGCGTATTCCAGTGCTGATTGTGTGCGCCTCCGGTGGCGCCCGCATGCAGGAGGGGATGCTGAGCTTGATGCAGATGGCGAAGATTTCAGGCGCCTTGGAGCGGCACCGCCAGGCGGAGCTGCTTTACCTGCCCCTGCTCACCTATCCCACCACCGGGGGGGTGACTGCCAGCTTCGCGATGTTGGGCGACTTGATTCTGGCCGAGCCCAAAGCCCTGATCGGCTTCGCCGGCCGCCGGGTGATCGAGCAGACCCTGCGCGAAAAGCTGCCTGAGGGCTTCCAGACCGCCGAATACCTGCGCGACCACGGCTTCGTTGACGCGATCGTGGATCGCACCAAATTCAAGGCAACCCTGGCCAGCCTGCTGACCATGCACGGCTGCCGTGAAACGGTGCCCGCATGAGCAGCCTGCGCTGGGCAGTCCGCTCCCTGCTGCTGATGGTGCTAGTGCTTGGGGTCTTAGCCGCCACCCCTGCAAGGGCACTGGCTGGCCCGGTCGACTGGCATGAGGTGCCTGACACCAGCGAGGGGCGCCAGTGGTGGGATGGGGGCAGCCTGCGGACAAGCCGCGGCGGCAACATTTCGGTGCTGACTCGCTTCCAGAAACCCGCCAGCGAGGAGCAATCGCGCCCCATATCAGACCTCTATGTGATGGAAATCGACTGCGGTCAGGAACTGTTCCGCGACACCTCGATC